>JASHSW010000165.1 GCA_030038595.1 Methylovirgula sp. | reverse complement strand
CGACGATAGGCGCGGGCCGCGAGCTTGATCCATTGCGGCTCGCCGAGCGCTGTGGCGGCGTTGACGAGCGCTGCGATCATCAGCCCGTTCCAATCGGCCATGATCTTGTCGTCGCGGCCGGGATGTACGCGTCCTTCGCGCGCGGAGAAGAGCTTCGCCTTTAGGGGTGCGAGGCGCGCTTCGTCGGCACTGCTCGCGCGCTTTGCATCGAGTTCGTTCAAGATATTTAGGTGCGCGCCATACGGTTCTTCCGCCCAATTGCCCTGCGGGCTGGCGCCGTAAAATTGCGCAAAGAAAGCCGCTTCTTCACCGAGCACGTCGACGAGCTCGTCCCACGTCCAGACGTAGAACTTGCCTTCTTCGCCTTCGCTGTCGGCGTCGAGACTCGCGCAGAATGCGCCGTCTTTCATCATGTCGCGTTCAAGCCACGCGACAATCTCGCGCGCGCGCCTGCCCAGAAGTTCGTTGCCGGCGCCGCGATAACAGAGCGCCAGAAGCTCGAGGAGCTGGGCGTTGTCGTAAAGCATTTTCTCGAAATGCGGTACGAGCCAACGTTCATCGACCGAGTAGCGCGCGAAGCCGCCGCCGAGATGATCGTAGATCCCGCCTTGCGACATGCGCGTCAGCGTGAGGTTCACGAGATCGCGGTAGGAGGGCTCACCGAGCCGGGCGCCGGCGCGCCACAACAATTCGAAGATCGGCGTGTTGGGAAATTTCGGCGCGCCGCCCAGGCCGCCGTTGACGCGATCGACATGATTGGCGAGCTGCGCCGCGAGCTGATCGGCAAGGGCGGGGCTAATTGGGACGCGACCCGGCGATTCGACGTTGGAAAGCGCCGCGCGGATCAGCTTGGCATTTTGGGTAATTCTACCTGAGTCGGCAGCGTAGGCCCGCGCCACACTGCGCAGAACGGCGATAAAGGCTGGCCTACCATATTGTTCTTGCTTCGGAAAATAGGTGCCACCCCAAAACGCTTCGCCGCTTGGCGTGAGAAAGAGGGTCATCGGCCAGCCGCCGCGCTCGCCGAACGCATGCAGCGCCGACATGTAGATATGGTCGATGTCGGGACGTTCCTCACGATCGACCTTGATGTTCACGAAAAGCTCGTTCATGACCGCCGCGGTTTCGGGGTCCTCGAAGCTTTCGTGCGCCATGACATGGCACCAATGGCAGGCAGCATAGCCGACCGAGAGCAGGATGGGCTTATTGCTCGCCTGCGCCTCTTGCAGCGCCGCCGCGCTCCACATCCGCCAGTGGACGGGGTTATGCGCATGTTGCAGCAGATAAGGGCTGGCGGCGCGGCTCAGTTCGTTAAACGACATGACGCGGCTTTCAGAGGATAGAGGAAACCGCGCGGATCGGGCGCGCGATACGATCTATGCGCTCGCCTCGGGGCATGGGCGTGCGGCGATTGCCGTGTTGCGCCTCTCCGGCGCGAACGTGCCCAACATAATCCTCGCGCTTGCCGGCAAACAGCCCACCCCGCGCCGCGCCAGTCTCGTGACCTTCACCGATCCCAGCTCCGGCGCGCCCATCGACCACGGGCTCGCGCTTTTCTTCCCTGGACCTGCGAGCTTTACGGGCGAGGATTGTGCCGAGTTTCACATGCATGGCGGATCGGCCGTCGTAGCGGCGATGATTGCGGCACTGGCGCGCTTCCAGAATACACGGCCGGCCGAAGCCGGCGAATTCACCCGTCGCGCCTTCGAGAACGGCAAGCTCGATCTCACCGAAGTCGAAGGCTTGGCCGACCTTGTCGATGCGGAGACCGAGGCGCAGCGGCGCCAGGCGTTGCGCCAGGCGGAAGGCGGACTTCGCCATAAGGCCGAGGCTTGGCGCGCGGCGCTGCTCGAAGCCGCGGCGCTGCTCGAAGCCGAAATCGACTTCGCCGACGAGGCGGACGTTGCGCCGCTGGCGCGCCAGAAGCTTGCCGGCATCCTCGCGCCGGTCCGTGCTGACCTGGAAGCTGCACTCGCCGCGGGAAGGGCAGGCGAACGGCTGCGCGACGGGCTGAGCGTGGTAATCGCCGGTCCGCCGAATGTCGGAAAATCGACGTTGCTCAACGCGCTCGCGCGGCGCGATGCGGCGATCGTCTCGGCGTTGCCGGGCACGACGCGCGATGCGATCGAAGTGCGTCTGGACCTTGCCGGCGTCCCGGTGACGCTGATCGATACCGCGGGGCTGCGTGCCTCGCGGGAACCCATCGAGCGGATCGGGATCGACCGCGCTCGGGCCAAAGCCGGGACGGCGGATCTCGTGCTTTGGCTCAGCGAGGCTGCGGCGCCGGCTCGGCACGAATTTGCGCCGCCAACCAAGGTCTGGACGGTTCTGACGAAGATCGATCTTCATCCGCTGTCTTCGCCCCCGGGGGATACGATCGTCCTCAGCGCGGCAACCGGCGAAAACCTCGACGTCCTTGTCAGGCGGCTCGTGGATTTCGCGCAAACGGCGATCGATGCCGGCGAACCGGCGCTCATTACGCGCGAACGGCATCGCAAGGCTTTTAGCGCCGCTGCGGCGGCACTGCAGCGCGCGGAAACGGGCATCGACGGCCCTGTCGAACTTGTGGCGGAGGAGCTGCGCGCCGCAATTCGCGAGCTCGAAATTCTAATCGGACGCATCGATGTCGAGAACGTGCTCGGCGAAATCTTCGCTCGGTTCTGCATCGGGAAATGATATGTTTCACGTGAAACAGGATTCTCGGATTTGGTCTTCTTCGATGTGATCGTGGTCGGTGGCGGCCATGCGGGCTGCGAGGCGGCGGCCGCGGCGGCGCGGATGGGCGCGCGCACCGCACTCGTCACCTATTCCTTCGCCTCGATCGGCACGCTCTCCTGCAATCCGGCCATCGGCGGCCTCGGCAAAGGCCATCTCGTGCGCGAGATCGATGCGCTCGACGGACTGATGGGCGGCGTGGCCGATGCCGCCGGCATCCAGTTCCGGGTCTTGAACCGCGCCAAGGGCCCGGCAGTTCGCGGACCGCGCGCGCAGATGGATCGGGCACTCTATCGCGCCGAAATGCAGAAGGCGATTGGCGCTGTCGCCAATCTCACGATCGTCGAGGCCGAGGCGGCGGAGATCAGCGTCGCAGCGGGCAGGATCGAGGGCCTCGTCCTTGCCGACGGCCGGACATTCGGCTGCGGTGCGCTTGTGCTCACCACAGGCACGTTCCTACGCGGTATGATCCATGTCGGGGCGGAGCGTATTCCTGCCGGCCGGGTCGGCGAGAATCCGGCGCGGCGCCTATCCGAGAGCCTGCTGGCGCATGGATTTGCGCCCGGTCGGCTGAAGACCGGGACGCCGCCGCGTCTCGATGGCCGCAGCATCGATTGGACATGCCTCGAACGCCAGGAAGGCGACCCGGAGCCCGAACCTTTCTCTTTCCTGACCAAAGCCGTCACGACGCAGCAGGTCGATTGTTTTCTCACCAAGACGACGCCCGAAGGCCACGCGGTCATTCGCGGGAACCTTGACCTCTCGCCGGTCTATTCGGGCGCGATCCGGGGGCGCGGTCCGCGCTATTGTCCCTCGATTGAGGACAAGGTCATGCGCTTCGCCGACCGCGAGTCGCATCAGATTTTCCTGGAGCCGGAAGGCCGCGATGTCCCCACGATCTATCCGAACGGGATCTCGACCGCGCTGCCGGCCGCCGTCCAGGAACGCTTTCTGCGCACCATCCCGGGGCTTGCCAACGTCACGATGCTGCAACCAGGCTACGCCATCGAATATGATTTCATCGATCCGCGCGAACTGACGCCGGCGCTCGAGACGAAGCGGATTTCCGGTCTATTTCTCGCCGGCCAGATCAACGGCACGACGGGCTACGAGGAGGCCGGCGCGCAAGGCCTCGTTGCGGGGATCAATGCCGCGGCGGCCGCCTCCGGCACGTCGCCTATCTCGATCGACCGTTCCGAAGCCTATCTCGGGGTGCTGATCGACGATCTCGTGACGCGCGGAGTCACCGAACCCTATCGCATGTTCACCTCGCGCGCCGAATATCGGCTGACACTACGCGCCGACAATGCCGACCAGCGTCTAACCGAGAAAGGCATTGCGATCGGCGCAGTCGGCGGCGTCCGCGCCGGCGTCTTTCGGGCGAAGGCCAAAGCCCTGCAAGAGGCGCGCACCCGGCTCGAAGCGTTGCGCCTCAGTCCAAACGAAGCGGCCTCGCGCGGAATTCGGATCAACCACGACGGGGTGCGCCGCACGGCCTTCGATCTGCTCGGATTTCCGGATGTCGATTTCGCTGCCTTGCGACGGGTATGGCCGGAGCTGGCGTCGGTTGGCGAGCAAGTCGCCAAGCAGATGGAGATCGACGCCAAATATGCCGTCTATCTCGACCGCCAAACGGCCGATATCGCCGGGTTCCGGCGCGATGAAGCTCTGCCGATCCCGGCGAGCCTCGATTATGCGGGGATGCCCGGGCTTTCGGCGGAGATCCGCCAGAAGCTCGCCGTGGTGCGGCCAGGGACGATGGGCCAAGCCAGTCGCATCGAAGGCGTCACGCCGGCCGCGTTGGCGTTGCTCTCGGCGCGCATTCGGCGGGCAGGGTGAAAGCATCCGCCGGCAGCGACCGCGCCGCCGCCTTGGCGCTTTTTCCGCTTTCGGCGGAGACCGAACAACGGCTTCAAATCTACGCCGACCTGCTCGCCAAGTGGCAGAAGACGATCAACCTGGTCGCGGCGTCGACGCTGCCGCATCTGTGGATGCGCCACTTCGCCGATTCGCTGCAGGTCCAAGCCGCGGCAGCCGCGGCGCGTCTCTGGGTAGATCTCGGATCGGGAGCCGGTTTTCCAGGGCTGGTGACCGCGATCCGGCTCGCCGACGATCCGCGCGCAAAAATTCATCTGATCGAATCCGATCGGCGCAAATGCGCGTTCTTGCGGGAGGTTTCACGTGAAACAGCCGCGCCGACCATCATTCACCCGGCGCGGATCGAGGAAGTAGTGGCGCAAATCGATGAGCCCATCGATGCCGTCAGCGCGCGGGCGCTGGCGCGGTTGCCCAAGCTTCTTCGCCTTGCTGAAAAGTTTCTCGACGAAGGAGCAATCGGGGTCTTTCTCAAGGGACAAGATGTAGAGTCCGAATTGACCGATTCGGGCATATCAAGTAGATACCAACTTATATCGCGCGAAAGCGTCACTTCGCCTTCCGGCCGGCTAGTCATTGTCGATAGGCCCGATCGGCGCGATGTTGCATTGCAACATAACCGGCAATAAGGACTTCTAAAGCAATCCCTTAGCTCATCCTGCCGAAGGATCCGGATTAACGGCATGGCCTATTCCCCCGATTTGCGCGTCCTTGTGCTTGCCAACCAGAAAGGCGGCGTCGGGAAAACGACCACCGCGATCAACCTCGGCACGGCGCTCGCCGCGATCGGCGAGCGCGTATTGATCGTCGACCTCGAT
>JASHSW010000020.1 GCA_030038595.1 Methylovirgula sp. | reverse complement strand
GAAGGGGGCCGTTTGACCATGGGCAAGTTTGCGATCGGCCGATTTAGCTTGTCGAATTTTGATGTGCAGGGCACCTGTCTGGCGCAGCGCTTTTTCTCGCGGTACCGACAGCACATAACACGTTAGGCGCTCTGCGGTTTCTCCGATCGCTGCTCGACACGTTCGCTGAGGCGCGTTGGTACGCAGTCGGGATCCGCAGCCGAGCGCCCGCCGTTTTTCACTTGATCGCTCCATTGCATCCACCAGCGCCTTGGCGCCGGCTGCTCCTCTATTGCAAGAGGAAGAAGTTCAATGCTGAACCCTCGCAGAAACGAATCCCGCAAAGCCGACGACGATCTCGCGCCGCGCGATACACGCATCGAGGAATCCTGGGCGGCGATCTGTCGGCGCCTGCGCGCCGAGCTCGGGGAGGCCGTTTTCAGCTCCTGGTTCGCCCGTCTGGAGCTGGAGAGCCTCAACGATCAGATCGCGCATCTTTCGGTGCCGACTAAGTTTCTCAAGAATTGGATTCAGATGCATTATGCCGACCGCATCTTGACCGCCGTCGCTGGCGAGTTCCACGACGTCAAGCAGATCGTCATTGGCGTGCGTTCCTCGTCGCGGCCGATGAACGCGCGCGCCGCGGAACAAGAGCGGCCGCCGGAATTCACATCGGGCTTTGGGACGCCCGCCGCGCCAAAGCCGAACGCCGATCCGCAGCGATATCCGGCCGCGCCGCCGACTGGCAAGGCAAAGACAAACGCGCGCGACGCCGAAGGCGAGGTCCTGGCTGGCTCGCCGCTCGACAAACGACTGAACTTCTCGACCTTTCTCGTCGGCCGGTCGAACCAACTCGCCTATGCCTCCGCCCAAGAGGTGGCCTTCGCCCAGTCCGGCGAAGCATTGCGCTTCAATCCGCTCTACATTCACGCTGCAGTCGGGCTCGGCAAGACGCATCTTCTTCAGGCGATCGCGCACGCGGCGACGGCGTCCAAGCGCCGCGTCATCTATCTCACCGCGGAAAAATTCATGCACAGTTTCGTCTGCGCGCTGAAGGCGGAGACTGCGATCGCCTTTAAAGAGAAGCTGCGGGGAATCGACATTCTGATCATCGACGACGTGCAGTTCCTGCAGGGCAAATCGATCCAGCAGGAGTTCTGCCACACCCTCAACGCGCTGATCGACGCGCGCCGGCAGATCGTCATTGCCGCCGACCGACCGCCGTCGGATCTCGAGAGTCTCGACGAACGCGTGCGGTCGCGCTTCGCAGGCGGACTATGCGTCGAGATGGGCGGCCTCGACGAGAACCTGCGCGTCAAATTGCTCGAGGCGCGGGTCGCGGCGGCCAAACAGCTGCATCCCAATTTCGAGATTTCGCCGGCTGTGCTCGTCTACGTGGCGAGCGCCATTCAGACCAACGGCCGCGATCTCGATGGCGCGGTCAACCGGCTCGTTGCTCATACCTGCCTCACCGGCCAGTCGCTCTCGGTTGAGACGGCGGAAGCGGCGATCCACGACTTGATTCGCACGCGCGAGCCGAAACGCGTCAAGATCGAAGATATCCAGAAGCTCGTCGCCAGCCATTACAACGTCACCAAGGCCGACATCGTGTCGGCGCGCCGCACCGCCAACGTCGTGCGGCCGCGGCAGATTGCGATGTATCTCGCCAAGACGCTGACGCCGCGCTCGCTTCCGGAGATCGGCCGGCGTTTCGGCGGCCGCGATCATACGACGGTGCTGCACGCGGTCCGCAAGATCGAAGCGCTTGCCGGCACGGACGGGAGGCTGTCGGAGGAGATCGATCTCCTGAAACGCCTGCTGACCGAGAACTAGCCACCCGGGGCGTGGGCAAAAGCCGCGCAAAGAGGTAAGCCGGGGCATGGCTGCGATTCGAATCATCGGCATCGATCCCGGCTTGCGGCATATGGGCTGGGGAATCGTCGAGGTCGCCGGCGCGCATCTGGCCTATATCGCCAGCGGCGCCGTCGACTCAAACGCCAAGAACGCCCTCGGCGAGCGCTTGCGCGAACTGCATCAGGGCCTATCGCGGATCATCGCCGAATTTGCGCCGGATGAAGCCGCGGTCGAGGAGACGTTCGTCAACCGCGATCCGCAATCGGCGCTAAAACTCGGCGAGGCGCGCGGCATCGCGCTCGTCGTCCCGGCCCTTGCCGGCTTGCCGGTTGCCGAATATGCCGCGAACCTCGTCAAGAAGACGGTGACCGGCACCGGCCACGCCGAAAAGAACCAGATCGCAACGATGGTGCGAGTCCTGCTTCCCAAGGCCCAGGAACTGCAAGGCGCGGACGCGGCCGACGCGTTGGCCGTGGCGATCACCCACGCGCGGTTCTGCGCGCAAACGAAGGCGCGTCGGGCATGATCGGCAAGCTGCGGGGCAGGCTCGATTCCATCGGCGAGGATTTCCTCATCCTCGACGTGCAAGGCGTCGGTTATATCGTGCATTGCTCGCCGCGCACGCTTTCCGAACTCCCTCGCTCCGGCGAGCTGACGCTCGCCGTGGAAACGCAGGTGCGCGAGGACTCAATCCGCCTCTATGGATTTTTGAGCGACGTCGAGCGCGACTGGTTTCGGCTGCTGCAGTCGGTGCCTGGCGTCGGCGCGAAACTGGCGCTGGCCATTCTCGGTACCTTCGAACCGGGTGAACTCGGCCTGACGATCGCCCGCCAGGACAAAGCCGCGATTTCGCGCGCTCCCGGCGTCGGGCCGCGACTCGCCGCGCGGTTGATTTCCGAACTCAAGGACAAGGCCGCGGCGCCCGGTACGACCGTGGCCGGCGTGGCAGGTACGGAAGCGCCGGCTGCCGAGGATGCGATCGCCGCGCTGGTCGGACTCGGCTATAGCCGTCCGCAAGCCGCCGGGGCGGTCGCCAATTCGCGCGCCGCGCTCGGCGACAGCGCCGAGACATCGGCACTCATCCGACAAGGGCTGCGAGAACTGGCGCGTTAGAGTGCGGGGTCGATTTTCGCCGCCATCGGTATTAGATGGGCGGCATGTTTTCCTCCAAGGAAGTCGAGCGCTACGCACGCCATCTCGTGCTAAAAGAGATCGGCGGTCCCGGCCAGCAGAAGCTGAAGGCGGCGCGCGTCTTGGTAATCGGCGCGGGGGGATTGGGCGCGCCGCTCATTTCTTATCTCGCTGCGGCCGGGGTCGGCGAACTGGGCATCGTCGACGATGATTGCGTGGCGCTCTCCAATTTGCAGCGCCAAGTGCTCTATGCCACGGCGGATGTCGGTCGGCCGAAAGCGGACTGCGCCGCGGCGGCCGCCACGCGACTCAATCCGAACGTCAAAGCGACCTCCGTGCGAACGCGCGTCACGGCGCAGAACGCTCGCAGCCTTGTCGCGGGTTGGGATGTCGTCGCCGATGGATCGGATAATTTCGTCACGCGCTACGCCGTGTCGGACGCCTGTTTCTACGAGCGTCGGCCATTGGTGACCGCGGCGATCGGCGCCTTCGACGGATCGCTCACGACGCTGCGGCCGTTCGAGAAGTCCGGCGCCGGCAAGCCCAATCCCACCTACCGCTGTCTGTTTCCGCACCCGCCGCCGCCCGGCACCGTCCCCGCCTGCGCCGAGACGGGCGTGCTCGGCGCGTTGCCGGGCGTACTCGGCTCGTTGATGGCGCTCGAAGTGTTGCGGGAGATCGTCGGCTTCGGCCAAGGTCTCGTCGGGCGGCTGCTGTTGATCGATGCGCTCGGCATGCGTTTCGAATGCGTCTCCTATGGCTGGGACGAGGCCAACCCGCTGAACGGCGCGGCGGCGGCAGCGGCGGACTCGTAGCGCGACGTGGCCGCCCGTAGCGGAGTAAAAACGGCCGATTCCTGGCTAAGTCGTTGAAAATAAATAAGCCATAGCGGGAGGCATCGGTGCTCTTGGCGGTTTCATGCGAAAAGAGACGCGCTGCGAGCTATATGTGCATGGTGCGAACGAATGGGCTGCCTGCGAACAGGCAGGGCGCGCGTTACACAGGGCGCTTTGGGTTTCCGACCGGAGCTCGAAGAGTGCCGATCGAATCTGGTTGCATAGTTCGATGCAAATCACAGCCAAGCTCCTTGTCGTTGATGGCGAACCGGCATCGCGCGGCGAAACGCTCCGCCTGTTGAAGTCGGCCGGGCTGAAGGCTAGCGCGGTCGATTCGGAGGGCGCCGGCGTGGCCGCTTTGGCCGCCGAAAGTTTCGGTCTTGTGGTTCTTGCCGGCGACGTCGCGACGGAAACGATTTACGCCGTCAAGGAACGCAGCCCGTCGATCTCCATCCTGCGCATCCTCGGAACGGCGCCGGCGCCGCTCGAGGCAGACGGTCTCGCCGACGGCGTTCTCCTCAAGCCTTTCGAGGCGGCCGAATTCATCGCGTTGGTGCGCGCGCTGTTGCGCCTTTACCAAACGCGTACGATGTTGCGCGACAGTGAGGCGCGGCTGCGCCTCGTTCAGGACGCCGGCGGTCTCGCGGTCGCCGACTGCGATCTCGCGACGGGCCGCGCTTCCTGGTCACCGCAATTTGCCGAGCTTTTCCAGCTTCCGCCCGACGCCGCGGAAAGGGGGCTGAAGTTCGATGCGATCCTGAGCCTCGTCCACGAAGACGACAAGACAGGTTTGCTCACCGAATACCGGCGCCTGCTGCGCAGAGGCGGCCAATTCCATCGCGAATTCCGGATCCGGCGGCCCGACGAAAGCATCGCATGGGTCAACGCACGCGGCAGTTTCATCGAGGGCGCGGCGGGGCGCATCGAGCGCATCCTATGCCTCTGCACCGACACCACGGAGAACCGACAATCCGAGTCGCGCAACGCGCAACTCGCCGCGATCGTCGCTTCGTCGATCGACGCCATCGCCAGCATCGACTTCACCGACCGGATTCGCACGTGGAATCACGGCGCCGAACAATTGTTCGGCTACGCCGCCTATGAAGTGCTCGGCTGTAAGGCTGACTTCTACGTTCCGCCCGACCTGATCGACGAACGCGCCGAGAAACTGCGCGAGTTGACGAATGGCGAGGCTGTCGAGTTCCAGACGCAGCGCCTGCACAAGAACGGACAGCCGATCGATGTGTGGATTCGCGGCACGCCGATGCGCCGACCCGACGGCACTCTCTTCGGCGCCTCATTTATCATCCGCAACGTCACGGCCCAGAAACAGCGCGAGGAGCATGTCCGTTTCCTCATGCGCGAACTGACGCACCGCTCGAAAAATCTGCTTGCCGTCATTCAGGCGATGGCGCGCCAATCGTTGTCGCTGCACACCAGCCCCGAGGAGTTCGTGGAACGCTTCTCCGAGCGGCTCAATGGGCTCGCCGGCTCGCACGATCTGCTTTTGAGCGACGACTGGGCCGGCGCGTCGCTGATCCAGCTCATCCGCTCGCAATTACAGCATTACGACGATCTCTTCGATTCGCGCATCCATCTGCAGGGCGCGGATCTCATTCTGCGCCCCGAGGCGGCGCAGAACATTGGCATCGCCTTGCACGAGCTCTCGACCAACGCGGCAAAATTCGGCGCACTTTCGGTGCCCGGCGGCACCGTCACCGTGTCCTGGGCAGTCGTGGACGACGCCGACCACATGCGCCGCATGCAGCTGCGCTGGAAGGAACAAAGCGGCCCCCCGGTCATCCTGCCGACGCACAAAGGATTCGGCCGGATGGTCATGGATCGCATCGCCGGCCAGGCGCTGGGCGGGCATTCGAAGGCGGTGTTCGCGCCCGACGGCGTCTGCTGGGAGCTCGACGTGCCGGCGAGCGCCGTCATTCGCGACAACGCCGAGGCGCAGCCGGTTGCCGGTTGAGATCTATAGCCGCACCGCGCGCAGTCGCAGCGAATTGGCGATCACCGAGACCGAGCTGCAGCTCATGGCTGCGGCCGCGACGACCGGGCTCAGCAGCAGCCCGAATGCCGGGTAAAGGATGCCCGCCGCGAGCGGAATTCCGAGCGCGTTGTAGAGGAAGGCGAGCCCCAGGTTTTCCCGGATGTTGCGCATCGTCGCACGCGACAGCGCCCGGGCGCGGGCGATGCCGGCGAGATCGCCTTTCACAAGCGTTACGCCGGCGCTCTGGATGGCAACATCGGTGCCCGTTCCCATCGCCACGCCGACGTCGGCCTCGGCCAGCGCCGGGGCATCGTTGACGCCGTCGCCCGCCATGGCAACGATGCGGCCCTGCCGTCGGAGCTTCTGCACGATCGCGTTCTTCGCTTCTGGGAGAACTTCGGCCTCGACTTCGCCAATGCCGAGCTTGGCGGCGACCGCCTCGGCGGTGGCGCGATGGTCGCCGGTCAGCATGACGATGCGCACGCCGTCGGCCTTTAATCGGGTCAGTGCCGCAGGCGTCGATTTTTTGATCGGATCGGCAACCGCGATCATGCCGGCGAGCCGATCATCGATCGCCACGAACATAATTGTTGCGCCGTCGCGCCGCAGCGCGGCGCCCTTCGTCTCGAGGGCGCCGGTCGCAATCCCGAGATCGTTCAACAGCCGGGCATTGCCGATCGCCACGTTCCGGCCGCCAATCGCACCTTTGACGCCCTGCCCCGTGATTGAAGTGAAACCGTGCACCTCCTGCAATGCCAAGCCGCGCTGGCCGGCAAAGGCGACGATTGCCGCCGCGAGCGGATGCTCGCTGGCGCGTTCGAGGCTGGCGCCGCGCGAGAGGATCGTATTTTCGTCGAACCCCTCGGCCGGTACCACCGCGACGACGCTCGGCTTGCCTTCGGTCAACGTCCCCGTCTTATCGACCACGAGCGTGTCGATTTTCTCGAACTGCTGCAGCGCTTCGGCATTTTTGATGAGGATGCCGGCGCTCGCGCCCTTGCCGATCCCCACCATGATCGACATGGGCGTGGCAAGTCCCAATGCGCAAGGGCACGCGATGATGAGCACCGATACCGCCGCAACGAGAGCATACGCGAAGGCCGGCGCGGGCCCGAGAATCATCCAGGCGATAAAGGTTGCGACGCTGGCGAGAATGACGGCCGGCACGAACCAGGCCGACACCGCATCGGCGAGTTGCTGGATCGGGGCGCGGCTGCGCTGCGCTTCCGAAACCATTGACACGATGCGCGCCAGCATCGTCTCCGCGCCGACCTTCTCGGCACGCATTACGAGGCCTCCTGCCGCATTGATCGTTCCGCCGATCAGCTTGGCGCCGGCTCGTTTCTCGACCGGCATCGATTCGCCGGTCAGCATCGATTCGTCGACCGTGCTTCTGCCCTCGAGCACGAGGCCATCGACGGGCACGCTGTCGCCGGGACGGACGCGCAGACGATCGCCGATTCTGACTTGCTGCAGCCCCACTTCCTCGTCGCTTCCATCGGCGCGAATGCGGCGTGCCGTTTTCGGCGCGAGGCGCAACAAAGCGCGAATGGCGCCGCCGGTCTTCTCTCGCGCCCGCAGTTCCAGCACCTGCCCGAGCAGTACCAGCACCGTGATGACCGCCGCTGCCTCGTAATAGACCGGAACGAAGCCGTCGTGCCGCAGCGCTGCCGGAAAAACTGCCGGCGCGAACGTTGCGACGAGGCTGTAGAGATAGGATGCGCCGACGCCGAGCGAGATCAGACTGAACATGTTGGGCGAACGGCGCACGAGCGACGCCCATCCGCGCTGGAAGAAAGGGAGTCCCGCCCAGAGCACCACGGGCGTCGCGAGAAAAAACTGAATCCAGACAGAAAGTCGCGGCGAGATGACTCGATCCAATCCCAGAACGTGTGCGCCCATGTCGAGGATGACGAGCGGTACCGCCAGCGCCGCGCCGATCCAGAAACGCCGCGTCATGTCGATCAATTCGGGATTGGGGCCCGTTTCGCCGCCTGCCGCGACCGGCTCCAGCGCCATCCCGCAGATCGGGCAACTTCCCGGCCCCGCCTGGCGGATCTGCGGATGCATCGGGCACACATAGATTGTGCCGGGAACGGCAGGCTTTGGCGCAGATTCGCCGGCTTCCCGATATTTGTCCGGCTCCGCCATGAACTTGGCCTGGCAACCTGCGCAGCAAAAGAAATAGGTGGTGCCGGCATGCTCGGCGCGGTATTTCGCGCTCGACGGATCGACCCTCATTCCGCAAACGGGATCGCGCGCCTCGCCGGGCGAAATGTCGGCTTCGTGCCGGTGTGCGCCATGCTGTTCGTGGTGCTCGGACATAGCGAAGCCTGGGAACGAGGGGCCACTGCTCAGATCGTGACACTCGGCCAACGGTGCAAGGGGCAAAGTACCGCAGTAATCGGACCCTTGCCGTCTTGAATGTGGGTTCGTTTTGCGGACACTCGCGCCAAGCCGCCAGGATCAAACGCAAGAAGGTCGAGATGCAACGCACCGCCCGTGACCACGTCCCCGATTGGGATGCAGGTCTCTATTTGAAATACGCGGACGAGCGTACGCGCCCGGCGCGCGATCTTCTTGCGCAAGTCCCGATTACGGCTGCCGACCTCGTCTACGATCTCGGCTGCGGGCCCGGAAATTCGACGAACCTTGTCGCGGCGCGCTTTCCGCACGCCGAGGTCATCGGGATCGACTCTTCCCCCGCGATGCTGGAAGAAGCACGCCGCGCGCTGCCGCGAATATCTTTCGAGATGGCGGATCTCGCGACTTGGCGGCCGCCGCGGCCGGCCAACCTGCTTTTTTCGAACGCGGCCTTGCAATGGGTGCCGGAGCATCTCCAGGTTCTGCGCGCCCTCGTCGAGACGTTGCCCTCCGGCGGCATTCTTGCCATGCAGGTCCCCGATAATCTTGCCGAACCGTCGCAGGTCCTGATCCGCGAAATCGCCGCAGGCGGAGCTTGGGCGGAGCGGCTGAAGCACGCCGAAGGGGCGCGCCAAATCATACCGGCGCCGAACGTCTATTACGACCTGCTGCATCCGCTCTGCCAACGGATCGATCTTTGGCATACGATCTACCATCACGTGCAGGCCGGCGCGCCGGCCATCGTCGAATGGATGACCGGCACGGCGCTGCGGCCGCATTTGGCGCGGCTCGATATGGCCGAGCGCCAAGCCTTTCTCGCCGCGTACGAAGAGCGCATCGCCGCGGCCTATCCGGCGCTTGCCGACGGCCGCGTAATTCATCCCTTCCCGCGGCTATTCCTCATTGCCGTCAAAGCCTAAACCGCAGATACGGGCACACCACGGCCGGCTTCTTGCATTGCAGCAGGCGGCGGCCTAGGAAGGCCAAGATTGAGGGTTCGCGTATGGACAAACTCTATCCGAATGCGCAGGCGGCGCTCGCGGACGTGCTCAAGGACGGCCTGACGCTGATGTCCGGCGGCTTCGGCCTTTGCGGCGTCCCGATGAGCCTGATCGAGGCGGTCCGCGCGCGCGGAGTAAAGGACCTGACGGTCATTTCCAACAATGCCGGCGTCGACGGCGTAGGACTCGGCATTTTGCTCGAAACGCGGCAGATCAAAAAGATGGTTTCCTCCTACGTTGGCGAGAACAAACTCTTCGCCGAGCAATTTCTCTCCGGGGAACTCGAACTGGAATTCAATCCGCAGGGCACGCTCGCCGAACGCATTCGTGCCGGCGGAGCCGGCATCCCCGCTTTCTTCACCAAGACCGGCGTCGGCACCATCATCGCCGAGGGCAAGGAACTGCGTGAATTCGATGGCGAGACCTATGTGATGGAGCGCGGGCTCTTCGCCGATGTGGCGTTGGTGCACGCCTACAAAGGCGACCTCGAAGGCAATCTTGTCTATCGCAAGACGGCGCGCAATTTCAATCCCATGATGGCGACCGCCGCCAAGCTGACGATAGCCGAGGTCGAACATCTCGTCGAACCCGGCGAGATCGACGCCGACGCGATCCACACGCCGGGTATTTTCGTGCAGCGCATCGTGCACGCGCCGAACCCCGCAAAGCCGATCGAAAAACGTACGACGCGGCAGCGCGTCGCTGCGTGACGGAGAAACGCATGGCTTGGACACGCGAGCAGATGGCGGAGCGCGCCTCAAAAGAATTGCGCGACGGATTTTACGTGAACCTAGGCATCGGCATCCCGACGTTGGTCTCGAACTACATCCCGCCCGGCATGCACGTGCAGCTGCAAAGCGAGAACGGTATGCTCGGCATGGGGCCGTTCCCGTTCGAGGGCGAGGAGGACGCCGACCTCATCAACGCCGGAAAGCAGACCATCACCGAATTGCCGACGACGAGCTATTTTTCCTCTGCCGACAGTTTCGGCATGATCCGCGGCGGTCATATCGATCTCGCCATCCTCGGCGCCATGGAGGTGGCGGAGAACGGCGATCTGGCCAATTGGATGATCCCCGGCAAAATGGTGAAGGGCATGGGCGGCGCCATGGACCTGGTCGCCGGCGTCAAACGCGTCGTGGTCGTCATGGAACACACCGCCAAGGAGCAGCCGAAACTGTTGCATCGCTGCACGCTGCCGCTCACCGGATCGGGCGTGGTCGACATGGTAATCACCGAGCTTGGCGTGTTTACGCTCGACAAATCGGGCGGCGCCGGCCTGACGCTGATCGAACTCGCCCCCGGCATCGGCATCGACGAAGTAACCCGCAAGACCGAAGCGGCATTCAAGGTCCATCCGAATCTCGCCTCGCAAGCCGCCTGAACCGGCGGCGCAATCGCCCGCTGGTCCTTCAGCCTCGAACGCGCTACCTAACGGCCCGATGCGCCGCACCTTCTACGGCGGGGTCTCGCAGGGATGATTCATGTTCCCCAAGCCATTGCCCGAACTGCATCGCAACACCGCCGCCTACGAGCAGCAGCCGATGGTGAAGCCGACCGGCTTTCGTGAATATGACGCGCGCTGGCTCTTCGAAACAGAAATCAACCTCATGGGAGTGACGGCGTTGGGGCTCGGCCTGGGTACGCTGATCCACGAATTCGGCGTTCGGCCCGAGGTTGTCACGGGACACGATTTCCGCAGCTATTCGGCGTCGATCAAAGCCGCCTTGACCACCGGGCTTGTCGCGGCGGGCATCAAAGTGCACGACATCGGGCTCGCTCTATCGCCGATGGCCTATTTCGCCCAGTTCGCGCTCGACGTTCCGGCGGTCGCCATGGTGACCGCCTCGCATAACGACAACGGCTGGACCGGCGTGAAGATGGGCACGCAGCGGCCCGTCACCTTCGGTCCGGAGGAAATGCACCGGCTGAAGGAAATCGTTCTCTCCGGCGGCTATCGTTACGCCGACGGCGGCGGCTATCGGTTCGTCGCCGATTTCGCAGCCCGTTACATCGACGATCTCACCAATCGCAAGAAGATTCGCCGCCCGCTCAAAGTGGTGTGCGCCTGCGGCAATGGCACGGCGGGCGCCTTCGCGCCGAAAGTGCTGGCGCGACTGGGCTGCGAGGTCGTGCCGCTCGATACCGAGCTCGACTTCTCCTTCCCACACTACAATCCCAATCCGGAAGACATGAAAATGCTGCGCGCGATGGCGGCGAGAGTGCGCGAAACGGGCGCCGACCTCGGCCTCGGCTTCGACGGCGACGGCGATCGCTGCGGTGTCGTCGACAATCACGGCGAGGAGATCTTTGCCGACAAGATCGGGGTGATGTTGGCGCGCGATCTTGCCAAACTACATCGGGGCGCGACCTTCGTCGTCGACGTCAAGTCGACCGGGCTTTTTCTTACCGATCCCGTGCTTTTAGGAAACGGCGTGAAAGCCGATTATTGGAAGACCGGGCACTCCTACATCAAGCGCCGCGTGACCGATTTGAAGGCCCTCGCCGGTTTCGAGAAATCCGGACACTTTTTCTTCAACGCACCGCTTGGACGCGGCTACGACGACGGACTTTTGACCGGCATTCACGTCGTCGAGACGCTCGACCGCAATCCCGGCAAATCGCTGGCCGAGCTTTATGCCGACTTGCCGAAGACCTGGGGTTCGCCGAGCATGGCGCCGCATTGCCCCGACGAGAGTAAATATCAGGTCGTCGAAAAAGTCCTCGCCAGGTTCAAAGCGATGCAGGAAAGAGGCGAGAAGCTGACCGGACAAGAGATCCGCGATCTCGTCACCGTAAACGGCGTGCGCGTCACCACCATGGACGGAACTTGGGGCCTGGTGCGCGCCTCGTCGAACAAGCCCGAGCTTGTCGTCGTGGTCGAGAGCCCGGTTTCGGAAGCACGCATGCGCGAGATGTTCGCCGCGGTCGATGCCGTGCTGCGCGAGAACCCGGAAGTCGGCGCCTACAATCAGACGATCTAGTGCGCGGTCGCTTCCGCGTCGTGCGCGCGGATCTGCGCCGCGACATCGTTATAGAACTTCGAATCGTCGCCGAGCCGTGCGGTCGGTTGGCAGCGCGGCGCGCACATATAGGATTGCCGCTCCATCCCGCGCTGGACGATGAGCGCATTGCCGCCACTGACCACCTGCACCATGGATTCCGCCACCGGATTGCCGCTGCGATCGAGGGCGATGAGATTGGTTTGGCCAAATCCCTTGCCAGTGACGACCATCGCGCCGCCCTGTTTCAGCAAGGTGACATCGGCGATCATCGGATTGCCGATCACCAGGGTGCGCGCCGCGGCAGGAACTTTGACCACCCGCGCCTGATCGACGGTGATGACGAGCGTGTCTTCCGCCAGCGCCGGCGTCAGCAAGAGAAAGATGGCGACTGCGGCTTTCGCGGCTGACGGAAACAACCGGACGGCGGGGCAGAGGAAACGCATGGCTTACCCTTCACAACCAACGCAACAACTGCCGCCATTTGAATGCTGAATGGTGAATTATTGCTGAAGGCCATTTGCTCCGGATGAACAAGCATCGTCAGTATCTTCGTAAGAAACGCCGTGCGAGTACCGCAGCTTCGGCATTTCCGCCGCGTCCCCGAGAACGGTCCGAGCAGGCATCGAATTTCCCTTCGGATCATGCGCTTAGAACGAACAAGCGATTTTTTGCCGAGGCTTTGCGAGTACTGCGGCTTCCGAAAATGGAGCTGGCATTTAGCTTCTGTCAGCCAAGAATAATTGGCGTAGCGAGTGTGCGATCCAATTAACGCGATCGCAACGAGTAAATCCTACCTTCCGCGTGGTTCCAGCGAACAGCCAGACTTGGACTGGAATTGTGGAGAGTCGAGAACGAGGAGTGCACCCATGAAAAAGCTATTCGCGCGCTTTGCCGCGGATCAGTCGGGCGCCACGGCCATCGAGTATGGTCTGATCGCCGGATTGATTGCAGTGGTGATCATCAGCGCCGTCACTACGCTTGGTACAAGGATTTCGGCGAAGTTCAACGCGATCGCCGCGAACCTGAGCTAAGATCCGCTCCGTAAGGAGCTCGTAGAGCTTGCCTCGGCCCACGGAACGCGCGAGCGTTCCGCGGGCCGCGACTTGATTGGCAACCCGGTAGCATCAGAATGCGAGTTCCTAATCGCAGAAGCGCCGGGCCTTGCGCGGATTCGGCAAAATCTGGGGGCATTTTAAATGAGCAAGCTGCTCGCCCGCCTCGCGGGTGACGAGACCGCTGCAACAGCGATCGAATACGGTTTGATTGCCGGCCTAATTGCGCTGGTCATCAT
>JASHSW010000164.1 GCA_030038595.1 Methylovirgula sp. | reverse complement strand
CCGTCCTCCGGAAAAAGGAAAAGCCCGAGGAAATCAGATGTTTCTTGACTTCGCGCACGGCCGGCTCCGCATCAAGTTCGGCATCTTGGCAAGAGGTCGTTGAGCATTCGTTGCCAGATCTTCCTTGGCTCTTCCAAGGACGACACGTCGAAACGGACGTTCGGGCAGTATCGGCGGATCCCCGCGACGGCAGGCCTCCGCGGCGCGCTTTTGCAATGCGTGCCGCGGCGCAACTCGAAGTTCCAACCGCCCGTGTTTTCTCCGGCACGCACGGACGTTGTTGCGTCGCAAATCTGCAAATTTACAGACGGAGTCGCGCGATTGACCCAGTCACGGATCGCTGCTTAGATCTTTACGCCATGCGGTGAACGGCAAACCGAGAATTTGGAGGCGGCCGGGCGGAATTGCCGCCAGACCGGGCAGCCGAGGGTCAGGAGGGCAGTCATGGTTCAATTTGTCTGGCGGCCGGGGTTGGCATTTACGGCGTTGATCGCCTGTCTCTGCATTGCAGGCGCGGCGAACGCCGAATCGATCGAGAAGCAATGCAGCGTCAAGTACAAGGCGGCCAAAGCGGCAAATTCGCTCAATGGCCAGACTTGGAACCAGTTCTACAAACAATGCGCCGCCGAGCTGAAGGGAGCCCCGGCGGCGGCGCCTGCGAGTAGCGCGCCCGCCGCGGCGCCGTCCGCGCCGGCCAGCGAAGCCGCGACCCCGCCTCCAGAAAAGCACAGAAAGAAGAAAGAGGAGGAAACCTCTGCGCCCGCGGCCGCCGCCCCGATGCCGAGCGGACCCGTCGTCTTCCCGACGGGGGTCTCGTCTAAATATTCCAGCGAAACACCTGCCAAACAGCGCTTCCACACCTGCCTCGACCAATACCATGCCAACAAAGCCAGCAATTCCAACGGCGGCTTGAAGTGGATCGAAAAAGGCGGCGGCTATTACAGCGAATGCAACAAAAAGCTGAAGGGCGGCTAGCGCTTCGCTCTGCTCCCCGCCTCGTTGCACAGCGCAGCGGAGCCGGCGACGGCACTCGCAGCGATGCAACACGGATTACGGGATGAGGACGATCGAGCCCGTGGTCTGCCGCGCTTCGAGCGCGCGGTGCACCGCTACGGCGTCCCTCAATGGGTGCGTCGTGAGCGCGATCCTCACTGCCCCGCTCTTGACGACGCGGATGAGATCGCGGGCCATTTTTTGCAGGTCGTCGGGATCGGCCGTGTAAGTGTTCAGCGTCGGCCGGGTCGCATAGAGAGATCCCTTCTGGGTGAGCAGCCGGAGATCGAAGGCCTCGACCGGACCCGAAGCGGACCCGAAGCTCACGAACATGCCGAGCGGCCTAAGACAGTCGAGCGAAGTCGGGAAAGTCGCCTTCCCAACTCCATCATAGACGACATCGCAAAGTTTGCCTTTGGTGATCTCCTTCACGCGCGCCGCGAAATCCTCTTGGCGGTAGAAAATGATCTCTTTGGCGCCGGCCTTTTTGGCAAGCTTGGATTTCTCGGGCGAGCCGACGGTGCCGATCACGTAGGCTCCCAAGGCGCTTGCCCATTGGCAGAGAATGAGGCCCGTACCGCCCGCCGCGGCATGGACGAGGATTCGGTCGCCTTTCCTTACCTTGTACGTCCGGCGCAGCAGGTATTGGGCGGTTAGGCCCTTGAGGAGCATCGCCGCGCCGGTCTCATAGGAGATCGATTTCGGCAATGCGATGAGCCGTTCGGCGGGTACCAGCCGCGCCTCGGCATAGCAGCCGAGATTCGCAAGATAGGCGACCCGATCGCCGACTTTGAAACGTTTCACGCCTTTGCCCAATTCGACGATCTCGCCGGCTGCCTCGTTGCCAAGAACGAACGGCGTCTGCGGCGCGGCATAATGCCCGGTGCGGAAATATACGTCGATATAGTTCACCCCCACCGCATGATTGCGCACGAGAACCTCGCCCGGCCTCGGCGGCGGCAGTTCGATGGCTTCGATCAGCATGACCTCGGGCGGCCCGACTTCGTGCACGCGAACGGCTTGGATCATGCAACCCCTCCCCCTCTGTGCTTCCGTTCTCTCTGACGGCAAGCGACTTTGCCGGCGACCGGAAATACGCATTCACGCATCGTTCACGACATTTTGCTGCACGCAACCTCTCATTCACTGTGGCGCGCAACAGATCGTTCACCGAGCAACGCATCCGAAACGCTCATTCGCAACGTCTCGTTCACCGACGCCGCCGCGCGCAACCTACGATTCACCGAGATCAGCGCGCCGAACCCAGGCAGGCCCGGTTCGATAAAAGTTTAGCTTTTGGCTTCCGAACTCGACAAATGCCCTTCGGCACATTCGTCCCCGTTGCGGCGCGGGGAAAAGTCCCGTGCACGGATACGGGAAGCTTTCGATGCGCCAGGGAACAATTCATCGCACGATACTCGCATCATTCGTGATGGCGGCGGCATTGACAATCGGCGCGACGGCAGGGGGGACCGACGAGCCGCGCGCAACCTATGCCATGCTCGGCGGACAAACCTCCGTTCCTTACGGTTGGCTCGATTTCTGTACACGTGAGCCGCAGGAATGCAATCAGCCGGTACTTCCGGCGGTCGATGTGAACCTAACTTCCGAAACCTGGCAGATTCTCAACGAGGTCAATCGGCGCGTGAACCACGCCATCACGCCGATCTCGAACCTGGCGCATTGGGGCACGATTCTCGATCACTGGGATTATCCGACCGACGGCAAGGGCGATTGCAAGATCTACGCGCTGGAGAAGCGTCGGGAATTGATCGCCGCCGGGCTGCCGCGCCAGGCGCTGTTGATGACGATCGTCCGCGATCTCGGCGGCGAAGGGCATACGATCCTGACCGTGAAAACGAACCGCGGCGAATTCACGCTCGACAATCTTTCCGAGGACGTGCGGCCTTGGGAGGCGACCGGCTACCGATTCTTGAAGCGCCAGTCGCAGGAGAACCCCAATATTTGGGTTGCGATCATCTCCAAGCCGGTCGTCTCGAGCCTGCAGTAGATTCGCTTTTCATCGCTTTAGGGATCGTTGGCCGCGGCTCCGGCGCCCTCCAAAACCAGCATCGCCGAGATTTCCGCTTCGCAAACGAGCTGGCCGTCGACGAGCGCGCGCCCGCTGTAGCGCCACACGGCGCGGCGGCGATTAAGCTTGCGCATGTGGAACTCGACGCGGTCGCCGGGCACCACAGGCTTGCGGAATTTTGCTTTGTCGATGGTCATAAAATAGACGAGCGCAGCCCTACCGACCGCGTTGACGCAAAGCGCGCCCGCCGTCTGCGCCATGCCCTCGATAAGCAATACGCCCGGCATCACCGGCCGTTCCGGAAAATGCCCCTGGAATTGCGGCTCGTTCACGCTGACGTTCTTGATGCCGATGCAGGAATCGTCCCCATGCGCATCGATGATCCGATCGACCATCAGAAACGGATAACGATGCGGCAGCGATTTCAGAAGTCGCTGAATGTCGTATGTCTCGAGCGTCGGCGCGGCCTGCTCATCCATCAGCGCACCTTCTCGCGGCGTTTGCGGGCCCGCGTCCCGGCCAATTTGTCGGGCGCCGCTTGCGCCCCGGCGCCGACATCGAGATGGCCGGCTAATCCCGGCTCAGCACCGACCCCGACAAAATCGCCAAGTTGCGTGGACCCCGAAATGCCGGCTTGGGCCGCGATGATGCAATGCCGCCCGATGCGGACGTTATGGGCGATCTGCACCAGATTGTCGATCTTCGTTCCCTCGCCGATCACCGTGTCGCGCAACGTGCCGCGATCGATCGTCGTGTTTGCGCCGATCTCGACGTCGTCCTGAATGATGACGCGGCCGACCTGCGGCACCTTGGTGTGATTTGCGGGTCCGATGACAAACCCGAAACCGTCCTGGCCGATCGCCGCGCCGGCATGGATGTTGACGCGATCGCCGATCAGCGCGTTCGCAATGTGGACGCCCGGCCCGATCGAAGAGCCGCGGCCGATCTTGACGTTGGGTCCGATGACGACGTTGGCGCCGACGATCGACCCAGACCCGATCTCGGCTTTGGGACCAATGACGGCGCCCGGATCGACGATCACCTCCGGCTCGAGCCGCGCCTCGGGATGAACCGAAGCGCCGGGGCTTATTCCGTTCAATCCAAACAACGTGCCGACCCGCATCGCCTGCGGATAGAGCCGCGCCAAAACGAGCGCGAAATCACGGTAGGGATAGCCGGTGACGAGCGCCACGGTCGTATCAGGCAGGCGCGCCGCGAAGCGCGGCGCAAGCAAACAAGCCAACGCCGACGTTGCGCGCAAGGCATCGAGATCTTTGGGACGATCGAAAAAGGTCAGGCTGGCCGGCCCGGCTTCATCAAGCGGCGCGAGATTTCCGACCGTTACATCGAGCTTGGCGCCGCGCGGCGCCGACGCGCCGGTCCAGGCGACGATATCGGCCAGAGTCGGGCAAAGCGCAGGACGGAAGAAGATCGGATCGCTCATCGGGATTGCGGATTATCGCGTTTCTCGGGACGAGAAGGCTTATACCGCATTGGGAGGGCATGCCGGAACAGGAATTGGCAGGCGGCACCCGCGCGAGGTAGCCGCACAATTTGCCGAGGTCAGAAGGTCGTGCCGCCGGTAAAATTGAAGATCTCTGTCTGGTCCCACTGGTTCTTGGTGATGGCCTTGGCGAAATCGAACCGGATCGGGCCCATCGGCGATTGCCAAATCAGCGAGACGCCGACCGAACTGCGGATGTCGGTCGAGTCGCCACCGACCGTGATCGTATTGCCTTGCGTGAAGTATGGCGCGGAATTGTAGGGAATGACCGTGCACGTAGAACAAGGCGTGCCGTTCGGGCCGGTAAAATTGGTCTGCCCCTCGTAACCCCACAGAGCGCCCGCATCGACGAAAACGCCGCCCTTCAAACCGAGCTCCTTCGGCACGCCCCAGATCGGGAAATCGCTCTCGAGCGAAGCGCCCCAATATTTGGTACCGCCGAGCGGATTGCCGCCCGGGTCGACGCCCGGAGAAACGTCACGCGGGCCCAAACCGAACGGCGCAAATCCCCGCACCAGACTCGGGCCCATATTGAAGTTGTCGATAATGTTAAGCGGATAGCCACCGTAAGTCTGTAGTATACCGCCCTGCAGATGCACGATGCCGACGATGTCGAGATCCGAATAAAGTTCATGATAGTAACGGAAATCGGCGGTCGAACGGATGTAATGCTCCGTGCCGCCGGCACCGGCGAAATCCTGATGCAATTCCGCGTGAATGCCGTCGGTCGGGTTTTTGATGTTGTCGAGCGAATTATACGACAAGACGTAGCCGGGCATGGAGGTGACGGTCGTCCCCGCTGCCTGTTTCAATGCGAGCGAGGCTTCGCCATTCGATAAGCAGTTGTAGGTCGAACTCGCCAACGGTTGGCCAGGGACCGCGGTTCCCCCACTGGTGTTTTCAGGCGTGATGCCAGGAATAGGATTCGTACAATCGTTGTACGGGAAGGTCGCGTTGTTGGGGATCGAAATATACGACGAATAGATCGAGTAGCGCGGCGAGAAACTGATCTCGTCGGTCACCGGCAGGCCGAAGCGCAGCGTGCCGCCCAGCATGAAGTCGTTGTAGAACGCGAATTCCGAAACCTCGCTGTTTTTGGCGAACAGATCGAATCCGGCGGCGAGACGATGGCCAAGGAAATACGGCTCGGTGAA
>JASHSW010000163.1 GCA_030038595.1 Methylovirgula sp. | reverse complement strand
GTGGGCGAGAATCGGATCGATCTCGTCTTCGCCGCGGGTCCATTGATGAAACACCTTTTCGACGAGCTGCCGGAGCGCGCCAAGGGCGCCTGGCAGTCGAACGCCGCGGCCCTAGAGCCGGCGGTCGTGGCGGCCGTTCGCGCTGGCGACGCGGTCATCGTGAAGGGTTCGAACGCGAGCCGCATGCATGCCATCGTCGCGACCCTCAAGACCCGCTATCATGACGCGGCCTCCGCCTGACCTCTTTCCCGGCGCGGCGCAATAGGAATTTTGAATGCTCAGCTGGCTTGCCCAATATTCGCATCATTTCGGCCCGCTCAATCTGTTTCGCTACATCACGTTTCGCACCGGCGGCGCGACGGCGACCGGACTCTTTTTTGTGTTTTTCTTCGGGCCGGGGATCATCGCGGCACTGCGCATCAAGCAGGGCAAAGGCCAGCCGATCCGCAGCGATGGTCCGCCGTCGCATCTGCTGACCAAAACGGGCACGCCGACAATGGGCGGCCTGATGATTCTTTCCGGTCTTATTGTATCGACTTTGCTGTGGGCCAATCTCGCTAGCCGCTACGTGTGGATCGTGCTTCTGGTGATGGTCGGCTTCGGCCTGATCGGCTTCTACGACGACTATCTGAAAGTGACGAAGCAGACGCACGGCGGCCTTTCCGGACTAACGCGTCTTTTGCTCGAGGCCATCATCGCGGTGATCGCCTGCTATGCCATGATGAAAGTCGGAACGTCGGATACGACCGGATTGGCGTTGCCGGCGATCAAGGGATATGTCGTCGATCTCGGCGTATTATTCCTGGTCTTCGGACCGTTCGTCATCATTGCAGCCAGCAACGCCGTCAATCTCACCGACGGGCTCGACGGGCTGGCGATCGTGCCGGTGATGATTGCCGCTGCGGCATTCGGCATCATCGCCTATCTCGCCGGCAATGCGATCTTCTCGGCCTATCTCGGCATCAACTTCGTCCCGGGCGCCGGTGAGCTCGCAGTCGTATGCGGAGCGATGATCGGCGCGGGTCTCGGATTCCTTTGGTTCAACGCGCCTCCGGCACAGATCTTCATGGGCGACACCGGCTCGTTGGCCTTAGGCGGACTGCTGGGCACGATCGCAGTCGCGATCAAGCATGAAATCGTGCTCGCCATCGTCGGCGGATTGTTCGTGGTCGAAGCGCTCTCCGTAATCGTTCAGGTCGCCTCCTATAAATTGACCGGCAAGCGCGTGTTCAGAATGGCGCCGATCCATCATCATTTCGAGCAGCTCGGCTGGTCGGAAGCGCAGGTGGTGGTGCGGTTTTGGATCATCGCTTTCGTTCTCGCTCTCGTCGGCCTCTCGACGCTGAAGCTAAGATGATGACGCCGATCACTTCCTTCGCCGGCAGGAAAGTCGCCGTCTTCGGACTTGGCGCCTCGGGGCGCATCAGCGCCGCGGCGCTGATCGAAGGGGGCGCCGACGTCATTGTCTGGGACGATCACCGAAATGCGCGCGACAAAGCTGCCGCGATGGGGCTTAGGCTCAGCGATCTGGTAATCGAAGATCTCGCGGGCCTCGATTCTCTCGTTCTCGCGCCCGGCGTGCCGCTCACCCATCCGACCCCGCATTGGATCGTCGCCAAAGCGCGCCAGGCGGGAGTCGAAATCATCGGCGACATCGAGCTCTTCTGTCGCGAACGCGCCAAGGTTGCCCCCCAATCGCTGTTCGTCGCGATCACCGGCACGAACGGCAAATCGACGACCACGGCGCTCGTCGCGCATCTCTACCGCTCGTTCGGTTACGAGGCCGAGGTCGGCGGCAATATTGGTACGCCGATTTTGGCGCTCGCCCCGCC
Source organism: Methylovirgula sp. (assembly GCA_030038595.1). Lineage (GTDB taxonomy): Bacteria > Pseudomonadota > Alphaproteobacteria > Rhizobiales > Beijerinckiaceae > Methylovirgula. The sequence goes on along the minus strand of JASHSW010000163.1, from coordinate 8,631 downwards.
CGGGCCGGGGCGAGTCCATGTCGTCGAATGCTCTTCGTTTCAGATCGATCTTGCGCCTTCGCTCAAGGCTTCCTACGGCGTGCTCCTCAATGTCACGCCCGATCATCTCGACCGCCACGGCACTATGAAAAACTACGCGGCGATCAAAGAGCGGCTGGTGGCGCAGGCCGACCACGCTGTGGTTTGCATCGACGACGAGATTTCGGCAGCGATCGCCGAGCGATTGCGGAAAGCCGGGAAGCCGATCACCTTCGCCTCGATCACGCAGCCGACGATTCCCGACGGAATCGTGCTGGAGGGAACGCGGCTCATACGCCGCACGGCGGGCCGCTCGTCGCCGATCGCCGACCTGGCCGGCATCGCTTCCTTGCGCGGCCGGCACAACGGCCAGAATGCCGCTGCGGCGGTCGCGGCGCTCGGCCCGCATGGGTTCGATGTGAACGCCGTCCAAAACAGCCTAGCGAGCTTTCCCGGCCTGCCGCATCGGCTCGAAGAGGTCGGGCGGCGCGGCAAGGTGCTCTATATCAACGATTCCAAGGCCACCAACGCGGATGCCGCGGAAAAGGCGCTGCTCAGCCTCACCGACATCTATTGGATCCTGGGGGGGCGCGCCAAACAGGGCGGGATCGAACCGCTCAAGCCGCTCTTTTCGAAGGTCGTCAAGGCCTATCTGGTGGGGGAGGCGGCCGAGACCTTTGCCCGGACCATTGGTGAAGCGATTCCTTATGAATTTTGCGGCACGCTCGACAGGGCGGTCGATGCCGCCACCCGGGATGCGGAAAAAAGCATGACTGAAAACCCCATCATCCTTCTCTCGCCGGCCGGCGCTTCCTTCGACCAGTTCTCGGATTTCGAGAAACGCGGCGACAGGTTCCGGGAACTGGCGCTCGCCAAGATCGCCGAGCGGCCGCAGGTCGGAAGGGGGAGCTGATGCTGTCGCGCCTCGAACGCTCGGCCCTGGCCAACTGGTGGTGGACGATCGATCGCTCGCTGATCGCGGCGCTCAGCGCCTTGATCGTGTTCGGGCTGGTGCTCACCATGGCGGCGAGCCCGCCGGTCGCCGAACGGCTCGGTCTGCCGACCTTCCATTTCGTGCACAAGCAGGTGCTCTTTCTCGTCCCGTCGATCCTTGTGTTTTTCGCGGCGTCGTTTCTGTCTCCACGCCACGTGCGGCGCACCGCGCTCGTCGTTTTCTCGGTCTCGCTGGCGTTGATCGTTGCGGCGCTCCTCTATGGAGCCGAAATAAAGGGCGCGCGGCGCTGGATCTTCGGCGTTCAACCTTCGGAGTTTCTGAAGCCGACCTTCGTCATCCTGGTCGCTTGGGCCTTCGCGGAAGGCGCGAAGCGCGAAATGCCGGGGAACTTCATCGCATTCCTGCTTCTGCCGGTGGCGATCGTGCCGCTCATTCTGCAACCCGACTTCGGGCAGACGATGCTCGTCTCGCTCGTCTGGGTAGGGTTGTTCTTCATTGCGGGGCTGCGTTGGATCTGGGTCGCGGGTCTCGGCAGCATCGGCGTAAGCGGGATGCTGCTCGCCTATCAATTGGTGCCGCACGTGCGCGGACGGATCTTGAAGTTCATCGATCCGGGGACGAGCGGCGGAGTGGTCGATACGTTCCAGATCGACACCGCCCTCGACAGTTTCTTTGCCGGCGGCTGGTTCGGCAAGGGACCCGGAGAGGGTACCGTCAAACGCATTCTTCCGGACGCCCATACCGACTTCATTTTCGCGGTAGCCGGTGAAGAGTTCGGCATCATCGCTTGCGTGGCGCTGGTCGCGGTATTTGCGTTCATTGTCACGCGCGGGCTGCTGAGCGCGGCGCGCAACGAAGACCCGTTCTGCCGTCTGGCGGCTGCCGGACTGATCATGCTTTTCGGCCTGCAGAGCGCCATCAACATGGCGGTCAATCTTCACTTGATGCCCGCCAAAGGCATGACCTTGCCGTTCATCTCCTACGGCGGCTCGTCGTTGATTTCGGTGGCGCTCGGCATGGGGTTCTTCGCCGCTGTCATCCGCAAACGGCCGCGCGCCGAAATTTTCTTTGCGCAGTCCGAGGCGGAGCGGGCATGATCTTCGCCGGCCCGGTCCTCATCGCGGCAGGGGGCACCGGCGGGCATCTATTTCCGGCCGAGGCGCTTGGCGGCGTCCTGCAAGCGCGTGGCGTCGCCGTCGAACTTGCCACCGACCTGCGGGCCAAGCAGTATAGCGGCGCGTTTCCGGCCGGCGCCGTTCACCAGATCGTCGCGGCGACGCCGAGCGGCGGCTCGCTGCCGGCACGCGGCAAGGCCGTCGCGACATTGCTCGCCGGAACGGCGGCGGCGATCTTGCTGCTGCGCCGGCTGCGACCGGCGGCCGTCGTAGGTTTCGGCGGCTATCCCACGGTTCCACCGGTTCTGGCCGCCACTCTGCTCGGCATCCCGACGATCCTGCACGAGCAGAACGCGGTGATCGGCCGCGCCAACCGCTTTCTTGCCGGCCGCGTCGATGCGGTCGCCACCGGATTTCCCACCCTTCGAGGCATTCCTCCGGGAATCCGGACCTTGCACACCGGCAATCCCGTCCGCGCAAGCGTCGTTGCGGCGGCAAAAAGTCCATATCCCGAGGACGGCGTATTCCAACTGCTCGTCGTCGGCGGCTCGCAAGGGGCGCGAATCATGGCCGATATCGTTCCCGCCGCCGTCGCTCTCCTCGGCGTGCCGATGCGGCGCGATCTCAAAATTGTCCAACAGGCGCGCGGTGAGGACGAGGCGCGCGTCCGCAAGGCCTATACGGATTTTGGCGTCTCCGCCGAAGTCCTGCCGTTTTTTGCAGATTTGCCAAGCCGCATGGCCGCGGCGCATTTGGTGATCGGCAGGGCCGGCGCGTCGACCGTTGCCGAACTCGCCGCCATCGGGAGGCCCGCAATTCTGGTACCGTTTCCACATGCGCTCGATCAGGACCAGGCCAAGAACGCCGAAGAACTCGGCGCATTGGGCGCCGCCGTCGTCGTGGCGCAGCCGGAGTTTACACCGCAATGGCTCGCCGCGGCGCTGGTCGCGGCATTGGACGACCGTGCCGCGTTGCGCCGCCGCGCCGCTCTGGCGCGCAGCGCCGGCGTCGCCAACGCCGCGGAAAGGCTAGCCGATCTGGTCATCGATCTGGCGCGTCGGAAAGGTGCCTCATGAAACTGCCGCGCGAACTTGGCCCCATTCATTTCGTTGGCATTGGCGGCATCGGCATGTCCGGCATCGCCGAAGTCCTGCTGAACCTCGGCTATCGCGTCCAAGGCTCCGATCTCACCGAAAACGCCAACGTGCTGCGCCTGCGCGCCAAGGGCGCAAAGATTGCGATCGGCCACGACGCCGCGCATCTCGGCGCCGCCGAAGTGGTGGTCGTTTCGACCGCGATCAAACGCGACAATCCGGAAGTGAAAGCGGCGCGCGAGCGCCGCCTGCCGGTGGTGCGCCGCGCCGAAATGCTCGCCGAGCTGATGCGCCTCAAACAATGCGTGGCGGTCGCCGGCACGCATGGCAAGACCACGACCACTTCCCTCATCGCGCTGCTGCTCGAAGCCGGCAAGTTCGATCCGACCGTGATCAATGGCGGGATCATCAACGCCTACGGAACGAACGCGCGGCTGGGAGCCGGCGATTTCATGGTGGTCGAAGCCGACGAAAGCGACGGCACGTTCCTGAAACTGCCGGCTGACATCGCGGTCGTTACCAACATCGATCCCGAGCATCTCGATCATTTCGAGACGTTCGACGCTATCAAGGAGGCCTTCCGCGCCTTCGTCGAAAACATTCCGTTCTACGGTTTCGCAGTAATGTGCCTCGATCATCCGACCGTTCAGGAACTCGTCGGTCGAATCGAGGATCGGCGGGTCATCACCTATGGGGAGAATCCGCAGGCCGACGCGCGGCTCATTAACGTCGATCTTGCCGACGGGAAATCGCGCTTCACCGTCGTAATGCGCGATCGCAAGAGCGGCGCGGAAGTCCGCTTCGAGGACATGCGCCTGCCGATGCCCGGCCACCACAACGCGCTCAATGCAACGGCGGCGATCGCGGTGGCCCACGAGCTCGGCATCGACGCCGCGGCGGTGCGCGGCGTGTTGGCGAATTTCGGCGGCGTCAAGCGTCGTTTTACGCCGACCGGCGAATGGAACGGCGTGCGTATCTTTGACGATTACGCGCATCACCCGGTCGAAATCGCCGCAGTGCTGCGCGCCGCACGCGCTTCGACGAAGGGGCAGGTGATCGCCGTCATGCAGCCGCATCGCTACACGCGGCTTGCTTCGCTCTTCAACGAATTTGCGACCTGTTTCAACGATGCCGACACGGTGATCGTCGCCGATGTCTATCCGGCAGGCGAGGCGCCGATCGAAGGCGCCGATCGAGACAGTCTCGTCGCCGCGCTGAAAGCGCATGGGCATCGCCAGGCCCTCGGCTTGTCGCGCCCCGAAGAGCTTCCCCGTCTGTTGCGCGATCTCGCCAAGCCCGGCGACTACGTCGTCTTTCTCGGCGCCGGCAGCATCACCCATTGGGCCTATGCGCTGCCCGGACAATTGGCGGCGGGCGATCGATGATGAGGAATGAGCGCCGCTTCCCGGGACAAGCTCGCGATGCGAGCCAAGATCCGGGGCCGACACTTGAATCCCGGCGCAAAGCTTCGCTTCGACCGCGAAAGTGCGTTGCCGATGACCTTTCCTGACCTCACCCCGGCGCTGCGGGCCGCGATGCCGGAGCTGCGCGGCAGGTGTGAGGCCAACGTCCGCATGGCGGACCTCACTTGGTTTCGAACCGGCGGCCCGGCGCAACTTCTGTTCAGCCCCGCCGACGAAGCGGATCTTGCCTATTTCCTTAGCCGGCTCGATCCGGCGCTGCCCGTTCTGCCGGTCGGCGTCGGCTCCAATCTTTTGGTGCGCGACGCAGGAATTCCCGGAATCGTCATTAGGCTCGGACGAGGATTCTTCGACATTCGCATCGACGGCCTCGAGATCGGCGCCGGTGCCGGCGCGCTCGACGTCAAATTGGCGCAAGCCGCCGCAGAAGCGGGCATTGCCGGACTTGCCTTCTACCGCGGTATTCCGGGCACGGTCGGCGGCGCGCTGCGCATGAACGGCGGGGCCTACGGGGCAGAGACGAAGGACGTACTCGTCTCCTGCCGCGGCGTCGATCGCGCCGGCAAGCTTCGTGCGTTCACGAATGCCGAAATGGGCTTCGCTTACCGGTGCTGCGCCGTCGCCTCCGATGTGATCTTCACCGCGGCGCGGTTCGCCGGCCGGCGCGGCGATCCGGCCGCCATCCGAGCGGAGATGGAAGCGATCACGCAGGTGCGACAGGAAACCCAGCCTGTCGCTGCGCGCACCGGCGGCTCGACCTTCAAGAATCCGCAAGGCCACAAAGCCTGGGAATTGATCGACCAGGCGGGCTGCCGCGGTCTCCTCGTCGGCGACGCGCAGGTCTCCGATCTTCACTGCAATTTCCTCATCAATCGCGGCCGTGCCAGCGCCGCCGACATCGAAGCGCTCGGCGAAGAGGTCCGTTCGCGCGTCTTCGAGACGAGCGGGATCAGGCTCGAATGGGAGATCGAACGGGTGGGAATCGCCGGGTAGGCCGCCTGATCCAAATCAAGGCCATGATACGAAGGATGGCGGATCTTTGCCGTCGATCTACATGCCGAGAGGCAGACGCTGGAAAGCCGATGCGTTATTATTTCGCGAAAACTCTGACTGCGGATTTCGCAACGGCGCTTGAGCGTACGACGGAAGCCTTGCAGCGGGCCGGATTCGGCATCATCACCGAGATCGACGTCAAAGAGACGCTTAAAAACAAGATCGGCGTCGAATTCCGAAATTATCGCATTCTCGGTGCCTGTAACCCGAAGCTTGCCTACGAGGCGCTCGAAATCGAGGACAAGGTCGGAACCATGCTGCCGTGCAACGTTGTGGTCCAGGATATCGGCGGCGGAAGGGTGGAGGTAGCGGCGATCGATCCTGTGGCCTCCATGCAGGCCATCGACAATCCGCGCCTGCGGGATGCAGCGACGATCGTTCAGGGAAAGCTCAAGAGAGTCATAGAGGGTCTTTAGAGCCAGGCCGCCTCGCGAAGGGCGAATTCGCATACGCGGGGCCCTTCCTTGACATCTTCCGGCGTTCGGGCTCAGAAGCCAAAGCCATACCCGCGAGAATATAGCTTTGGCCGATTTTCTCTCGCCTGCCGAATGGGCCGCGGTTTTTCTATCGCTGCGCGTTGCGATCGTCGCGACGCTCGCCAGCCTGCCATTCGGCGTGTTCGCTGCCTACGCCTTGGCGCGCTGGCACTTTCCCGGCAAGACATTGCTTGCCGCGCTGCTCTATCTGCCGCTGGTATTGCCGCCGGTGGTCACCGGCTACGTGCTGCTGATCGCCTTCGGGCGGCGCGGCATTTTCGGCGCGGTCCTCGCCGATCTCGGCATCGTGCTTTCGTTTCACTGGACCGGTGCGGCGCTCGCTTGCGCGGTAATGGGATTTCCATTGATGGTGCGGGCGATGCGCCTTTCGTTCGAGGCCACCGATCCGCGCCTCGTCGAGGCGGCGGGCACATTGGGCGCCAATCCGATCGTCGGCTTTTTTCTGGTGAGCCTGCCGCTCGCGCTACCCGGCATCATTGCCGGCGCGACTTTGGCGTTCGCCCGAGCGCTCGGCGAATTCGGCGCGACGATCACCTTCGTCGCCAACATCCCGGGCGAGACGCAGACCATCGCCTCGGCGATCTATACGTTCATCCAGGTTCCCGGCGGCGATGCTGCCGCCTTGCGCCTCACGCTGGTTTCGATCGTCATCGCGCTTGCGGCGGTCATTGCTTCCGAGATCATCCAACGGCAAGGCGAGAAACGCCTGGCGAGATCGGCATGATCGATGTCGATGTGACGCGCCGGATCGGCGCGTTTTGCTTGCGGGTCGCATTCCAGAACAGCGCCGGGATCACGGCGCTCTTCGGTCGCTCCGGCGCCGGCAAGTCGATGACCATTGGGCTTATCGCCGGGCTCGCGCATCCGGACGAAGGCCGCATAGCGCTCGATGCGCGCCTGCTGGTCGATACGAAAAGCAATGTCTTCGTTCCATCCCATAAACGGCGCATCGGAGTCGTGTTTCAGGATTCGCATCTCTTTCCGCATTTGGGGGTCAAGCAGAACCTGCTTTTCGGGCGCTGGTTCGCGCCGCGCGCCGAGCGCAAGATCGATTTCGACGCGGTGGTCGAGACGCTCGGTATCGGCCGGTTGCTTAATCGCGCTCCGGCGTTGCTGTCGGGCGGCGAGCGCCAGCGCGTCGCGATCGGCCGCGCCTTGCTTTCCTGTCCGCGGTTGCTGCTGCTCGACGAACCTTTCGCGGCGCTCGACCTGCAACGCCGGCTCGAAATCCTGCCGTTGATCGAGGCGCTGCGCGACGAGTTCAAGATTCCGATCGTCTATGTCTCGCATGCAATGGAAGAAGTGGCGCGGCTCGCCGCCCGGGTCGTCGTGCTCGACGAAGGGCGCGTCGTGGCCGAAGGCGATCCCGCCGACGTCCTGCGTCCCGCCGTCAGCGAAGATCCGCGCTTCGGCGGAGCGAGCGTGCTGACGATGCATGTCGGTAAGCGCGATACCGCCTATGGGCTGACGGCGCTCGCCCATCCCGCCGGCACGATCTGGCTTGCGGGACCGGCGGGCGCCGAGGGCCAGCGCGTGCGCATCCTCGTGAAAGCGACCGATGTGACGCTGTCGGCCGCGCCGCCGCACGGCTTGAGCGTGCAGAGCATGCTGCGCGGGACGCTCGCCGCAATCGAGACGGCGGGGCCGCTCGCCCTCGTCGAGATCGCGCTTGCGGGGGAAGGCCGCCTCGCGGCGCTGGCGACCCGCCGCGCCATCGACGAACTCGCGCTGCATCCGGGCGATCCCGTCTTCGCGCTCATCAAGACGGCGGCGCTCGACGAACGCGCCGTGGGCGGGGCGGGGTAGGTGCGTAAACCCTTTCTGATAAGATACGCATCCTCGGCGCGTCACGTGCTAATCTGCACGTATGGAGCAATCGCAACCCGTCACCGCCGCGCTGCTGGTCATCGGCGACGAGATCCTTTCCGGACGCACCAAGGACAAGAACATCGGCATCCTCGCCGATTTTCTTAGCGGCCGCGGTATCGAACTCGGCGAAGTGCGCGTCGTTCCCGACGACATCGGCGCGATCGTGGCGGCGCTCAGCGCGCTGCGGCCGCGCTACACCTACCTGTTTACGACCGGCGGCATCGGCCCGACCCACGACGACGTGACGGCGGAGGCAGTGGCCGCGGCCTTCGGCGTGCCGCTCGTCGAAGATCCGCGCGCCATCGCGCTCATGCTGGGTCGGATCAAATCCGAACATCTCAACGAGGCGCGCCGGCGCATGGCGCGAATTCCGCGGGGCGCAACGCTGGTCGAGAACGCGGTTTCCGCCGCACCCGGATTCTGGATCGGCAACGTCGTCGTCATGGCCGGCATTCCGGCGATCGTCGAGGCGATGCTCGCGGCGATCGCCCCGAAACTGCAAACGGGCCAGCGCACGCTCTCCAAGACGATCGAAGTGGGCGATATGCCCGAAGGGGCATTTGCCGGGGAGCTCGCCGCCGAGGCGGCGCGGCATCGAGCAGTTTCGGT
>JASHSW010000162.1 GCA_030038595.1 Methylovirgula sp. | reverse complement strand
GCGTCGTGCCGTCCTTGGCGGTGCTGCGCAGCGCAAGCAGATAATTGCCCGGTGCCAAAGGCGGCGGCACCATCACGAAATTGCCCGCGCCGTCGCCTTCGACCTCGGAAAGCACCTTATTGCCCGAAACCAGCGCGAACTTTGCGTCTGGCGCTCCGTGGCCGGCGACTACAGTATCCCCGGACGGTTCGACGCGTACCGTATCGAAGACCGGGAGATCGGGACCAGGGCTGGCGGGCTGCGGTAGCGCCGCCGCCGGCTGCGAAGCCGACGGAGACTCAGGCGCCGCGGCCGGGGGCTGCGCGCCCGGCGCAGCCTTCGGTTCCGCGGCGGCTTCCTCTTGCGGCTTGGCTGGCGCGGCGGCCGGCGCTCGCGTCGAGGCCATAGGAGAGGCCTGCGTAGATTTGGGCGCCGCGGCCGGCACGGGAACGGAAGCCGAAGAAACAATGGGCGCGACGGGCAATGTTGCGCCGAGACGTGCCAACATCCCTTCCCGCCACGCGTAACCTGCGCCGACCGCGACGATGCCGGCAGCGAGGACTACAGCAACGATCTGCGAACGCGTCATGAACCAGCCACCTTTCGCCCGATACATATCCCGCCTATCGGCAAGCCGCTACTCGATTTGCTGCCCTTTCCTGGCCATGAATCGGCGATTTTGGCCGCGTTTCGAGCGTTTCGGCGCTGCCAATCGAAAAATCCGCGCGCCGCGGCCAAAGGCCGGGCAAATCCGCCTTGACCCCCAACCGCGCCGCACGCGACAAGCACGCCATGCACAAAATGACCCTCAAAACACCTTTCGCCCCACCCTCGACCGACCGCCGGATCCGCAACGTCTGCGTCTATTGCGGTTCGTCGCCCGGATTGGATCCGATCTATCTCGAAGCGGCCCGCGCCTTAGGCGAGGAACTGGCCGCGGCCAAGATCGGTCTCGTTTACGGCGGCGGCGGCACCGGACTCATGGGCGCGCTCGCCCGTGCGGTCCTCGATCACGGCGGCTTCGTCACCGGGATCATTCCGGAGTTCCTGACCGAACGCGAAGCCATGTTCGATGCGGCCCAGGACCTCTTGGTGGTGCCCGACATGCACACCCGCAAACGGCTGATGTTCGAGAAGTCGGACGCCTTCGTCGCGCTGCCCGGCGGGATCGGCACGCTCGAGGAACTCGTCGAACAATTGACTTGGGTTCAGCTCGGACGCCACACCAAGCCCGTGGTGCTCGCCAATATTGGCGGCTTCTGGCGCCCCCTGCTGACGCTTCTCGCCCATATGCGCGAGCGCCGGTTCATCGAGCCCGCATTCGAGGTACGCTATCTGGTAGCGGAACGGATCGAAGAAATCCTACCGATGCTTTCCGCAGCCGCGGAAAGAGTCGCGGCCGTGGGCCGCGAGAAGGAAAGCGTCGATCCGCGCCTATAGCGGGCTACCTTCGGAGGCATGACAGGCTGGTGATGGCGATCTCCTTGAAACGGCCCGTCCACGTCATCGGCGCCGGCCTCGCCGGATCGGAAGCGGCCTGGCAGATCGCCCAAGCCGGCGTGCCCGCCGTGCTGCACGAGATGCGCCCGGCCCGCACTACGCCCGTGCATCAAACCGGAGATTTCGCCGAACTCGTCTGCTCGAATTCGTTTCGCGCCGACGATCCGGATGTAAGTGCCATCGGCATCCTGCATCGCGAGATGCGGCGGCTTAATTCGCTGATTCTCGCCGCCGCCGACGCCCATCGGGTGCCGGCCGGCGGCGCGCTTGCCGTCGATCGGGCGGGTTTTGCACGGTTCGTCACCGAAAGGCTTTCGGCGTGCCCTGCGGTCGAGATCGTCCGCGACGAGATCGAAGGTTTGCCGCCGCCCGATTGGGACGAGGTCATCGTCGCCACCGGTCCACTCACCGCGCCCGGTCTCGCAGCGGCAATCCAGACGCTCACCGGCGAAGAGGATCTTGCCTTCTTCGATGCGATCGCCCCGATCGTGCATCGCGATACGATCGACATGGGCAAGGCGTGGATGCAATCGCGCTACGATCGTGTCGGGCCGGCCGGCGACGGAGCCGACTACGTCAATTGCCCGCTGACGCGGGCCCAATATGATGCTTTCGTGGAGGCGCTGCTCGCGGCGGAGAAAATCGAGTTCAAAACCTTTGAAGCAACGCCCTATTTCGACGCCTGCCTGCCAATCGAAGTGATGGCGGAGCGCGGCCGCGAAACCTTGCGTCACGGTCCGATGAAACCGTTTGGGCTCACCGATCCGCGCGCGCCGGAGAGCAAGCCTTACGCCGTCGTGCAACTGCGCCAGGACAACCGGCTCGGGACGCTATTCAACATGGTGGGTTTCCAAACCAAGTTGAAACATGCCGCGCAAGTTGATGTTTTCCGCATGATTCCAGGCCTCGAACACGCGGAATTCGCGCGCCTTGGCGGTCTCCACCGCAATTCCTTCCTGAATTCGCCCAAAGTGCTCGACGCGACGCTGCGGCTCAAAGCCGATCCGCGCTTGCGCTTCGCCGGGCAGATTACCGGCTGCGAGGGCTATGTGGAGAGTGCCGCGATCGGGCTTCTCGCCGGCAGGCTCGCCGCCGCGGCGCGGCGCGGGCAGCCGTTTGTCGCGCCGCCGCCGACCACCGCCATCGGCGCGCTGCTCCATCACATCACCGGCGGCCATATCCTCGACGTCGGCCATTCGTTCCAACCGATGAACGTAAACTTCGGCCTGTTTCCGCCGCTCGAGATTCCCGAGAAGGGTCGTGGCGCCGGGAAGGCGGCGGCCAAGAAGCGCGCCTTCAGCGCCCGCGCCAACACCGACCTCGAGGCTTGGCGCACCGCATCCCTGCCCGCCGCGGCCGAGTGATCGCGGCCGCCGCCCGACCTTGCCGCGAAACGTCGCGCTGCCTCGCGAAAAGCTCTTTTTCATCCGGCCTTTGCGGCGGTCCTGAGGTTGTGAAGCCGGGATGCGCCAAGCCGGCATAGGAACCCTCGCAAAATCGCCGCCGAACACATAGGATCGGCGACATCCGCCGGCATTGTGCGAGCGAGCGTCGATGAGGGAGGTTTCCAATGTTTAATCTGAACGACATCCTGCAAAGCGCCCAAGGCGGCCAAGCGATCAACAATCTTGCGCAAAGGTTCGGCATTTCGCCGGATCAAGCGCAGGCCGCGGTGCAAGCGCTGATCCCTGCCCTTTCGGCGGGTCTCGCCAAATGCGCCGCGCAGCCAGGCGCGCTCGGCTCGATCATTTCCGCCATTGCCGATCCCGATCATCAGGCGTCCTTTTCGAACTCCGCGGCGGCACAATCGCCGAACGCCGTGCAGAAAGGAAGCGACGCGCTTTCGCAAATCCTCGGGTCCAGCAACATCGTCCAGCAAATCGCCCAACAGGCGGCACGCGTCACCGGGCTGCGCCCCGACCTTCTGGCGCAAATGCTGCCGGTCGTCGCTTCGATCGCGCTCGGCGGTCTGGCGACTTCGCTGCGCAATCAGGGTCTCGGCAACGTTCTCGGGCAATTGGCGAGCGCGGCAGAGCAAGGCAACCTGGGTGCGGCGGCGGGCGGAGGCGGACTCATGGGAATGGTGGGCAACCTATTGGGAAGCTTGTTTGGAGGATCGAAACCCGGCGACAGTTCTTCGCTCAGTTCGGGTCTCAGCGCGCTGACGAAATTGTTCGAGCCGGGCACGTTGCCGGCCAGCGTCACGCAATCCGGCCTTCAGGAATCCATCGGCAAGATTCTGAGCGGGCGGCCTTAAGGCAAGCGGCTTGGCTGAGCGGCGTCATCAGCTCAGATTGGTGGAAACGGCATTGAATTTCGCCGAAAGCGTCGTCCCAATAGAGCGGGCGCCGACGACGATCATGATCGAGATCAACCCGCCGATGATGGCGTATTCGATCGCCGTCGCGGCTCGTTCGTCGGACAAAAACTGTCGAATGGTCGACATCGTCGCCTCCACCAAACCTATCTGCACCAACCCGAATGGAAGAAGCGTTAACGCCGGTCGAGGAACATGGCCGTAGCAGCAGCCCCTTGTTTTTCCTAAAGAAAGTTCTGGGGACTGAGGGTCAGCCAGCCGGCTGCGGCATTGCGGCCGAAAGCCGACATATCTATCTAGGCTTCCGGCAAGCGCCGGAGGCTCTCCGGCCCGGATCTCGCGGGCAAGCTGGGAAATCCATGGGGTTGATGGGTCGTTGCGCCCTTGCTGAAAGTTAGGGCGCACCGAGGGCGCGCTCGGTCTCCCGCTGACAAGCCACGAAAGTTCGCATATGGCCCGCGACGTTTCGGATCCCACGCTCGTCCTGTCGCGCGACCAGCTCGTCGCTTGGTTCGAAGCCGGCGCCAAACCGCCCGATCAGTTCCGGATCGGGACCGAGCACGAGAAATTCGCGTTCTACAAGACGGACCACGCGCCGGTTCCCTACCTCGGCCGCTGCGGCGATGACGGCATCCGCGCCCTCCTCGAAGGCGTGCAATCGGAAATCGGCTGGACGGCGATCGTCGAGAACGATCAGATCATCGGGCTCTACGACGAAATGACCGAGGCCGCCATTTCGCTGGAACCGGGCGGGCAGTTCGAACTCTCCGGCGCCCCGTTCGACTCGATCCATGCGACCAAGGCCGAACTCGCGCGGCATTTCTCGACTTTGCGAAAGGTCGCCGGGCCGCTCGGCATCGGCTTTCTCGGGCTGGGCATGAGTCCGACTTGGCGGCGCGACGAAATTCCGAAAATGCCGAAGCGCCGCTACGAGATCATGTTCGACTATATGCCCAAGGTCGGCAGCCTCGGCCTCGACATGATGCTGCGCACTTCGACCGTGCAGACCAACATCGATTATGCGAGCGAGGCCGACATGGTGAAAAAGCTGCGCGCCTCGCTCGCCCTTCAGCCGCTGATCACGGCGCTTTTCGCCAATTCGCCGTTCACCGACGGCAAGCTCAACGGATATCTCTCGA
>JASHSW010000161.1 GCA_030038595.1 Methylovirgula sp. | reverse complement strand
CGCCATTCCGGTCTCTTTCAAGCCTGCGCTTTCCGTTGCCGCGAGCCGGGCCTCTACCCATGCTTTCAAAGGCTTAAGTCTTGGCGCAAGACCAGACGATCGTATCGGGAATGGCCGGGCGCTATGCGCAGGCGCTGTATGGGCTCGCCGAGGAGCAAGGGCTCACCGAGAAGGTCGCCGAAGACCTCGGCAAGTTCGCGGGCCTCGTTGCCGAGAGCGAAGACCTAAAACGTTTCGTCAAAAGCCCGTTGCATTCCGCCGAGGAGCAGTTGAAGGCGCTCGACGCGGTGCTGGCGCGCGCCGGGATTTCCGGCATCTCCGGCAATTTCCTCAAACTCGTCGCTCAGAAGCGCCGCCTCTACGCCGTCGCCCAGATGATCGACGATTTCCATAAGCTCGACGATTTCGCCAAGGGCCGCGTCCGCGCCGACGTTACCGTCGCCGAGCCGCTCAACGACCGGCATGTGGCCGCCTTAAAGGCGGCGCTCGCCGATTTGACCGGCGGCAAGTCGATAGAAGTTTCCACCAAGGTCGAGCCCTCGATCATCGGCGGCCTCATCGTGCGATTGGGCTCGCGCATGGTTGACGCCTCGCTCAAGAACAAGCTCAATCTACTTCGCGCCCGTATGAAAGAGGTCGGCTGATGGATATCCGCGCCGCCGAGATTTCGGCGATCCTGAAAAAAGAAATCGCCAACTTCGGCAATGAAGCCGAATTGACCGAGGTCGGACAGGTCCTCTCGGTCGGCGACGGCATCGCCCGCGTCTATGGGCTCGACAATGTCGAGGCCGGCGAGATGGTCGCCTTCGAGAGCGGCGTGCGCGGCATGGCGCTGAACCTCGAGACCGACAACGTCGGCATCGTGATCTTCGGCAGCGACCGCGAGATCGAGGAAGGCCAGACGGTCAAGCGCACCGGGGCGATCGTCGACGTGCCGGTCGGCAAGGAACTGCTCGGCCGCGTCGTCGATGCGCTCGGCAATCCGATCGACGGCAAAGGGCCGATCAACGCCACGCGCCGCGCCCGCGTCGATGTCAAAGCGCCGGGCATCATCCCGCGCCAATCCGTGCATGAGCCGATGGCCACGGGGCTCAAAGCGATCGACGCGCTGATCCCCATCGGGCGCGGCCAGCGCGAACTCATCATCGGCGACCGGCAGACCGGCAAGACGGCGATCGCCCTCGATACGATCCTCAACCAGAAATCCGTCAACCAGGGTACCGACGAGAAGGCCAAGCTCTACTGCGTCTACGTCGCGGTCGGGCAGAAGCGCTCGACGGTGGCGCAATTCGTGAAGGTGCTCGAAGAGCACGGCGCGCTCGACTATTCGATCATCGTCGCCGCGACCGCCTCGGATCCGGCGCCGATGCAATTCCTCGCGCCGTTCGCCGGCTGCGCGATGGGCGAATATTTCCGCGACAACGGCATGCATGCATTGATCGTCTACGACGATCTCTCGAAACAGGCGGTCGCCTACCGGCAGATGTCGCTGCTGCTGCGCCGCCCGCCGGGGCGCGAAGCCTATCCGGGCGACGTCTTTTATCTGCATTCGCGTTTGCTCGAACGCGCCGCCAAGCTCAACGAAGAGCACGGCGGCGGCTCGCTGACCGCGCTGCCGGTCATCGAGACGCAGGCCAACGACGTCTCGGCCTATATTCCGACCAACGTGATCTCGATTACCGACGGGCAGATCTTCCTCGAGACCGATCTCTTCTACCAAGGCATCCGGCCGGCGGTGAACGTCGGCCTTTCGGTGTCGCGCGTCGGCTCCTCGGCGCAGACCAAGGCGATGAAGAAAGTCGCCGGCCGCATCAAGGGCGAGCTCGCCCAATATCGCGAAATGGCCGCCTTCGCGCAGTTCGGCTCCGACCTCGATGCGACGACCCAGCGCCTTTTGGCGCGCGGCGCGCGGTTGACCGAGCTTCTGAAACAGCCGCAATTCTCGCCGCTCAAGATGGAAGAGCAGGTCTGCGTGATCTATGCCGGCGTCAACGGCTATCTCGATCCGTTGCCGGTAGAGCGCGTCAAACCGTTCGAAAACGGCTTGCTCGCTCTGTTGCGCGCCAGCCACGCCGATCTTTTGGAGACGATCCGCGCTTCAAAAGATCTGTCCGACGGCTCCGCCGCGAGCTTGAAAGCGATCGTCGAGTCCTACGCCAAGTCCTTCGCCTGAGAATGAAAGTCGATAGCCCGTGCCCTCTCTGAAGGATCTGCGCAACCGCATCGCCTCCGTCAAGGCGACGCAGAAGATCACCAAGGCGATGCAGATGGTCGCCGCCGCCAAGCTGCGCCGCGCGCAGACGGCGGCCGAGGCGGCGCGGCCCTATTCCGAACGTATGGAAAAGGTCATCGCCGGCGTTGCGCACGGCATGGGGGCGGGGGCTCCGGCTCCGGCGCTGCTGCGCGGCACCGGCCACGACGGCGTCTATCTGTTTGTCGTCTGCACGGCGGAACGCGGCCTATGCGGGGCGTTCAATTCCTCGATCGCTCGGCTGGCCCGCGATAAGGCCGTCGCGCTGGCGGCCGAAGGTAAGACGGTCAAGTTCCTTTGCGTCGGCAAGAAGGGCTACGATCTCTTGAAGCGGCAGTTCGCGCCGCAGATCCTCGAACTGATCGAACTGCGCGGCGTGCGCCAGCTCGGCTTCGAACACGCCGATCCGGTCGGGCGCAAGATCATCGAGCTTTTCGACAAAGGCGAGTTTTCGATCTGCACCCTGTTCTTTTCGCGGTTCCGCTCGGTGATCGTGCAAATTCCGACGGCGCTACAGATCATCCCGGTGCATGTCTCCGAAGCCCCCGGTTCGGGCGCGGTCTATGACTTCGAGCCGGAACCGGACGAGCTTCTCTCCGCTCTTCTGCCGCGCAACATCTCGGTGCAGGTGTTCCGGGCGCTGCTCGAAAACGCCGCTTCCGAGCAAGGTGCGCGGATGAGCGCCATGGACAACGCGACGCGCAACGCCGGCGAGATGATCAAGAAGCAGACGCTGAAGTACAATCGGACCCGCCAGGCGATGATCACCAAAGAACTGATCGAGATCATTTCCGGCGCGGAAGCGCTCTGAGCCAACTTAGAGGAACCATTCATGGTCGATGCCGCCCAACCCCAGCCCACAGGCCGTGTCACGCAGGTGATCGGCCCGGTGATCGATGTGAAGTTCGACGGCCATCTTCCAAAGATCCTGAACGCGCTCGAGACCAAGAACCAGGGCAACAAGCTCGTGCTCGAAGTCGAGCAGCATCTGGGCGAAGACACGGTGCGCTGCATCGCCATGGACGTATCGGAAGGATTGGTGCGCGGTCAGCCGGTCACCGATACGGGAGGCCCGATCAGCGTGCCGGTCGGCGACGCGTGTCTAGGCCGCATCATGAACGTGATCGGCGAGCCGGTGGACGAAGCCGGCCCGATCAAGACGCAGGCGCGGCGCGCCATCCATCAGCCGGCGCCTTCCTATGCCGAGCAGGCGACGGAAGCGCAGATCCTCGAAACCGGCATCAAGGTCGTCGATCTTCTGGCGCCCTATGCGAAAGGCGGAAAGGTTGGCCTGTTCGGCGGCGCCGGCGTCGGCAAGACCGTGCTCATCATGGAACTCATCAACAACATCGCCAAGGCGCACGGCGGCTACTCGGTCTTCGCCGGCGTCGGCGAGCGCACCCGCGAAGGCAACGATCTCTACCACGAAATGATCGAGTCGAAGGTGAACGTCGATCCACATGTAACAGGCTCGACCAAAGGCTCGAAATGCGCGTTGATCTACGGACAGATGAACGAGCCTCCCGGCGCCCGCGCGCGCGTCGGCCTCACCGGCTTGACGGTCGCCGAATTCTTCCGCGATCAGGGGCAGGACGTGCTGTTCTTCGTCGACAATATCTTCCGCTTCACGCAGGCCGGTTCGGAAGTTTCGGCGCTCTTGGGGCGCATCCCCTCGGCGGTGGGCTATCAGCCGACGCTCGCCACCGACATGGGCGATCTTCAGGAACGCATCACCACCACGACCAAAGGTTCGATTACCTCGGTGCAGGCGATCTACGTTCCGGCCGACGATTTGACCGATCCCGCGCCGGCCACCTCCTTCGCGCATCTCGACGCGACCACGGTTCTGTCGCGCACGATCGCCGAGAAGGGCATCTATCCGACCGTCGATCCGCTCGACTCGACCTCGCGTATGCTATCGCCGATGGTGGTCGGCGAGGAGCATTATCAGGTGGCGCGCCGCGTGCAGCAGATTCTACAACGCTACAAGGCGCTGCAGGACATCATCGCGATCCTCGGCATGGACGAGCTTTCGGAAGAGGACAAGCTGACGGTCGCCCGCGCCCGCAAGATCGAACGCTTCCTCTCGCAGCCATTCCACGTTGCGGAAGTGTTCACCGGTTCGCCGGGCAAGCTCGTTTCGCTTGCCGATACGATCAAAGGGTTCAAGGGCCTTATCGAAGGCAAGTACGATCATCTGCCGGAGGCGGCGTTCTACATGGTCGGCTCGATCGAGGAAGCCGTCGAGAAGGCGCAGAAACTCGCGGCGCAGGTGTAGCCCGTGGCGGCTTTTCATTTCGAACTCGTTGCGCCCGAACGGCTGATCTTCGCGGGCGAGGTCGAGGCGGTGGTCGTGCCGGGCACGGAAGGCGAGTTCACCGTGCTGAAGGACCATGCGCCGCTGCTGTCGATGCTGCGGCCGGGCGTATTGGAAATCGATCTGAGCGGCGCGCAAAGGACGAGGCTCTTCGTGCGTGGCGGGTTCGCGGAAGTCTCGGCCGCCGGGCTTACCGTCCTTGCCGAACAGGCGATCGCGCTCGACGAGCTGAATGCCGCCGAGCTCGACGCCGCCCTCCGGGATGCCGAAGAGGATATCGCCGACGCGCCGACCGACGAGGCGCGTCGCATCGCGACCGAGCAGCGCGACCATCTGCGCGAACTGCGCGCCGCGCTGCAGATCTAATATCCAGAAGCGAACGGGTCGAATTTTACTCCGTCGCGCCGGCAACGTTCACGAGCTTCGGCTTTTCCCGATAAAGGCTCGGATAGAGGCGGCGCAGAGCCTCGAGCTTCGGCAGGTCGTTGTAGGCGATGTAGCCGTTGTCGGGGTGCAGGGCGGCGAAATTCTGGTGGTAGGCTTCCGCCGGATAGAAACCTGTCAGCGAACCGACGCGCGTTGCGACCGGACGCGGGAAGACGCCGGATCTGTTGAGTTGCGCCACATAAGCCTCCGCGACCCGTTTTTGTGCGCCATTGGCCGCGAAAATCTCCGAACGATATTGGCTGCCGACATCCGGGCCTTGGCGGTTGAGCTCAGTCGGATCGGTTGCCACCGAGAAATAGAGCTGAAGAATCTTGCCGTAGCTGATGATGCGCGGATCGAACCGGATGCGCACCGATTCGGCGTGGCCGGTCTCTCCGGTGCCGACCAGTTGATAATGCGCCGTTTCGGGCGCGCCGCCGGAATAGCCGGAGAGTGCTTCGCTCACGCCTTTTACGTGCTGGAAGACCGCCTGGACGCCCCAGAAACAGCCGCCGGCGACGACGGCGGTCTCGCTGCTCGCCGTACTCGGCTCGTCGATCGCCGGGGCGGGGATGGCGCGCATCGGCTCCGCCGTGCCGCGCGCGACCGGCCAGAACACGCCGCCCGCCGCAAGCAGCGCGGTGCAAAACATCCACGCGAACACGCGCGGCAGGGTTCGGTAAAGGCGCATGGACGTGCTCCTTGGCGGGCTAGATGTTCGGGTTCGACGCAGGCACGAATTTGAGTGCGACGCCGTTGATGCAGTAGCGCAAGCCGGTCGGCGGCGGCCCGTCGTTGAAGACATGGCCCAGATGGCCGCCGCAGCGGTGGCAGGAAACCGCGGTACGTACCATGCCGAGCGAATTGTCCTGCGCGACATCGACGGCCCCGTCGAGCGGCTTCCAAAAGCTCGGCCAGCCTGTGCCGCTGTTATATTTCGTCTTCGACGAAAAGAGCGGCAGATCGCAGCCGGCGCAGGCGAACGTCCCGACGCGGTGCTCATGCAGCAGCGGGCTTGTAAATGGCCGCTCCGTCCCCTGTTGGCGCAACACATCGTATTGGGCCGGCGTCAAAAGCTTGCGCCACTCGGCGTCGGTATGGGTGACCTCATAGAGGGGAGCCGCCTTGGCCGCCTGCCCAATGCGGCCAACCGTCAGCGCCGCTATTGCGGCGCCGCTTGCGAAAAAGACATCTCTGCGCGTTAGCATCGCTCGTCTCCGACGCCGCTAGACCTAGAAATATCAGCGTCTTAGCCAGTTCGATCGGCCCCGGTCCGTCGGGCCCTTTCCTCTTCAATGCGGTACGAATTCGAAGGCGAGTTCGTTACGCATGCACGCTCACACGTTGGTGAACCTGCCAAATCGGCATGATTTCCCCCAGCGATCGGCGCGGCGAAGCCTCATCCCGGCGCAAGCGGAGGCACTTGGGTTACTGCGAAGATCACGTAGGAAGTTTAAACGAATCTTGCTACAGCCAAAAGATGTTCAACCGGCTCTATCGCTGGACTCTGGCGCTTGCCGACAGCCCGCACGCGCCTTGGGCGCTGGGGCTGGTCGCCTTCGCGGAGAGTTCGTTCTTTCCGATCCCGCCCGACGCGATCCTCGTTCCGATGTCGCTCGCCAAGCCGAAGCGGGCGCTGCTCTATGCGCTGATCTGCACGCTCGCGTCGGTGGCCGGCGGCCTTCTCGGCTACGCGATCGGCGCATTTCTCTACGCCACCATCGGCAAATGGCTGATCGACCTCTACGGCTATGGGCCGCGCATTGCCGAGGTGCGCGCCGTCTATGCGCATTGGGGCTGGGCCTTCATTCTGGTCAAAGGCGTCACGCCCATCCCGTTCAAGATCGTCACGATCACCAGCGGGCTGCTCGCCTACAGCCTGCCGCTGTTTATCCTTTTTTCGCTGATTACCCGCGGTACGCGTTTCTTTCTTCTTGCGGCGCTGCTCCATCGCTACGGCGCGCCGATCAACGCGCTGCTCGAAAAATATTTCGGCTATTTCCTTCTGCTGTTCGTCGCCGCCGTAGTGCTCGGCTTTTTTGTCGCGACGCATTGGATGTGAGCTATGCGCAGGCTTGATGCGCTTCGCGCCGCCATCGCGATCTTGCTTGTTGCCGCGGCGACTCTTGCCGGCGCCTTCGTTTTTCAGGCGCTGGGCTATGCGCCGTGCGAACTATGCCTCAAAGAGCGCATTCCCTATTACGCGGGCATCGCCGTCGCCTTGCTGGCTGTCGTGCTCGCCATACGCGGCCCGCGCCGCCTGCTGCCGGTTTCTTTCGCGGCGCTGTTTCTGATCTTCGCGGCGAGCGCCGCGTTCGGCGCCTATCACGCCGGGATCGAATGGGGCTTCTGGCCGGGGCCTTCGAGCTGCACGGGAGCGATCGCCAGGGCAAGCTC
>JASHSW010000160.1 GCA_030038595.1 Methylovirgula sp. | reverse complement strand
CGGATTGAGCTAGCCGCGGCCGCGGTAGAGCGGAACGCCTTGATCCGGCGCCCAACATCCGGCCGGCAATTTGCCGGCCTGCCAGAAGACGTCGATCGGCATGCCGCCGCGCGGATAGAAATAGCCGCCGATCCGCAACCAGCGCGGCTTCAGAAGCGCCACCAGATCTTTGCCGATACGTAACGTGCAATCCTCATGGAAGGCGCCGTAATTGCGGAACGAGCCGAGATAAAGTTTGAGCGATTTCGATTCGACGAGCCAGCGATCGGGCACGTAATCGATGACGAGGAGGGCGAAGTCCGGCTGGCCGGTCACCGGGCAAAGGCAGGTGAACTCGGGCGCCGTGAAGCGCGCGATATAGTTCGCATCGACGTGCGGATTGGGCACGCGATCGAGCCGCGCTTCGTCGGGCGAGGCGGGCAGGGCAACCTTGCGGCCGAGGCTCGGCGCCGCCTCACGTTTCTTTGCCATGCGGGGCTTATAGCATGCCCGATGCCCTCGCGCCGAAGGCGCTTGCGATGCCGCGACCTTGCGCACCAGCGGATCGTCCCCGCGCGGCTTGCGACCTGTAAGGCGCGCGGCGCTCGCAAGGCACATGCCGCAAGGGCACAGGTCCAAGGAGCGCTTGCCTGAAAAGGAATTCGAGGTTTGCCCGAACACAACCCGCGGGCGGCCCCGATGCCTGTTTGGAATCGTCACGCGTCTACGACCGGGCGCCTATCGGTCTCTCCGCCCCTTTTTTCGCCGCGCGGTTCGGCGTAGAACAGCCGGCGACTTCAGCCGAAAGGACAGGAAATGACTGCGATCGTGGACATCGCCGCCCGCGAGATTTTGGATAGCCGGGGCAACCCGACCATCGAGGTCGATGTGACGCTCGAGGACGGTTCGTTCGGCCGGGCGGCCGTGCCTTCCGGTGCTTCGACAGGCACGCTGGAGGCCGTCGAATTGCGCGACGGCGACAAGTCGCGGTTCGGCGGCAAGGGCGTGTTGAAAGCCGTCGAGGCTGTCAATCGCGACATTTTCGATGCGCTCGGCGGCATGGACGCCGAAGATCAAGTCGGCATCGACGATGCCTTGATCAGGCTCGACGGCACGCCCAACAAAGCGCGGCTCGGCGCCAATGCGATTCTCGGCGTGTCGCTCGCCGCCGCCAAGGCGGCGGCCGACGCGAGCAGTTTGCCGCTCTATCGCTACGTCGGCGGCGTAACGGCACGCCTGCTGCCCGTCCCGCATATGAACATTTTGAATGGCGGCGTGCACGCCGACAATCCGATCGACTTTCAGGAATTCATGATCCTGCCGCTCGGCGCGCCGTCGATCCGGGAGGCGGTACGCTGGGGCTCCGAGGTCTTCCACTACCTGAAGAGCACGCTCAAGAAGGCCGGCCTCAACACCAACGTCGGCGACGAAGGCGGTTTCGCGCCCAATCTGCCGTCCGCCGAGGCGGCGCTCGACTTCATCCTCAAGGCAATTGAAGGGGCGGGCTTCACGCCGATCCGCGACATCGCGCTTGGCATCGACCCCGCCGCGAGCGAGTTCTTCAAGGACGGCAAATATGTCTACAAAGGCGAGGGCAAGACCCGTTCGATCGAGGAACAGGCGCAATATCTCGCCAAGCTCGCCGCCAGTTATCCGATCATCAACATCGAGGACGGAATGGCGGAAGACGATTGGGAAGGCTGGAAGATTCTTACGGATCTCATCGGCGATAAATATCAGCTCGTCGGCGACGACAATTTCGTCACCAACGTGGAGAAAATCGCCGAAGGAATCGCCAAGGGCGTTGCCAATTCGGTGCTCATCAAGGTCAACCAGATCGGCACGCTGACCGAGACGCTTGCCGCCGTCGAATTGGCGCAACGCGCTGCCTATACCACGGTATTCTCGCATCGCTCCGGAGAGACCGAGGATTCGACCATCGCCGATCTCGTGGTGGCGACCAATGCCGGGCAGATCAAAACCGGATCGCTCTGCCGTTCCGACCGGCTTGCTAAGTATAACCAGCTCATTCGCATCGAGGAGGAACTTGGCAAGGAGGCGCGCTACGCGGGCCGCGGTGTCTTCAAACGGTTGGCGTAGATGTCCTCATAGCGAACGCCGCTTCCCGGAGGAGCCGGCAGGCGAAGATCCAGGTTGGCAACCCGCGAAAACGGCACGCCCTTAATCGATCGCTAACCGCGATCGGTGAGGTTCAGCGGATGGTCGTGCGCAGGCGGCTTCGCGCCGTTCTCTATCCGCTGTTGCTCTACGCCTTTTCGGGCGCCG
Organism: Methylovirgula sp.; assembly: GCA_030038595.1. Taxonomy (GTDB): domain Bacteria; phylum Pseudomonadota; class Alphaproteobacteria; order Rhizobiales; family Beijerinckiaceae; genus Methylovirgula. Next base: position 1,078 of record JASHSW010000160.1, on the reverse strand, counting down.
CCGATGCCTATTTCATTTGGCATGCGGTCAACGACGATCGCGGCCTCAAGACCAATGAGATCTACGAGCGCCAGATCGCCAGCTTGCGCGAAAACTTGACGAACCTCACCGCCGAACGGCGCAGACGGGAGCACAGGGTGGCACTGCTCAGCGGTATGACGATCGACCGCGATCTTCTCGACGAGGAAGCCCGCGCGAGGCTTGGCTTGGCCGACAAGAACGACCTCATCGTCTTTTTGAGCCCGCAATCGCGCTAAGCTGAAGGTATAGCGCGGCCCTTCAGGCCGCCGTCGCCCGGCAACGACAATTGGTCCCAATTTCAGGCCATCTCGTTGATTTCGGGCGCGTTAGCCCGGCGAGCCAAGTTCTCTGCGCAATAATCTGCGACGTGCCGCTCGCCTTGCCGGCTCGCCGCGATAGTTGCAATGCAAGCCCTTCCAACGGGATGTGCATCATGGAGCGGAGCGGTACGGCAGCGGCGCGTTTCGCGAGCGTGCCGGAATTCAGTCTCGAAGAAGAATTGTCCGTCTATCGCGATATGTTGCTCATCCGCCGCTTCGAAGAGAAGGCCGGGCAGATGTACGGCATGGGGCGCATCGGCGGCTTCTGCCATCTCTACATCGGCCAAGAGGCGGTGGTCGTCGGAACAAACCGCGCCGCGCGACCCGGCGACCAGACGATTACCGGCTATCGCGACCACGCCCATTTGCTCGCCTGCGGCGTCGATCCGAAAAAGGTGATGGCCGAATTGACCGGCCGGCGCGGCGGCATTTCGAAAGGCAAGGGCGGTTCTATGCACATGTTTTCCAAGCCGCATGATTTCTTTGGCGGCCATGGCATCGTCGCCGCGCAAGTACCGATCGGAACCGGGCTCGCCTTTGCTGATCTCTATCGCGACAACGGCAATATCTCTTTCACCTTTTTCGGCGACGGCGCCGCCAATCAAGGCCAAGTCTACGAGAGTTTCAACATGGCCGAACTTTGGAAATTGCCGGTGGTCTACGTCATCGAGAACAATCTTTACGCGATGGGTACTGCCGTTGCGCGCGCCTCGGCGATGGAGGATTTCTCGAAGCGC
>JASHSW010000159.1 GCA_030038595.1 Methylovirgula sp. | reverse complement strand
TTGCGGATCGATGCGCCCCAATCGGTCGTCGTCGCCGGGGATCGCGACGAGTTGCTGCGGGTAGCTGAGAACCTCATCGAGAACGCCATCAAATACGGCGCCGCGGACGCGACCGCCGCCAAAAAAGATGTGGATATCGCCATCCTCGCGAATGGAACGCAGGCACAACTTTCGGTCCACGATTATGGGCCGGGCATTGCTCCCGAACATTTGCCGCGCCTGACCGAGCGCTTCTATCGGATCGATGTGGGGCAGAGCCGCGCCAAGGGCGGAACAGGGCTCGGCTTGGCGATCGTTAAACATATCGTAGCGCGGCACGGCGGCCGCCTAAATATCGAATCAAAGCTCGGCGAAGGCGCGACGTTCAGCGTCGCTTTGCCTTTGTTTTTGGGGTGATTTCTGCGCCTCGCCTTGTTGCGCTGCAAACCGTCATCCAACTGTCATTCAGCCGTCGTAAATCCTTGGCTGGTTCCACCTAGGTTGCACTCGTCGCTCGGCCGCCGGACATCCCGGCTGTAGCGTTATCCTAGCTTCGAGAGGCCCATCATGAACTTCAAACCTTTTGTATGGACGGCACTCACCGTGGCGGCCGTGGCAGTCGCAATCGCCGGGGCGAAAGCGGCCGATATTTCCGGCGCCGGCGCCACGTTCCCGTATCCGATCTACGCCAAATGGGCTGACGCCTATAAGAAAGAGACCGGCAACGGCCTCAACTATCAATCGATCGGCTCGGGCGGCGGGATCAAACAAATCAAAGCGGCGACCGTGACCTTCGGCGCCAGCGACAAGCCATTGAAGGCCGACGAGCTCAACGCGAGCGGCCTCGTGCAATGGCCGATGGTAATGGGCGGCATCGTACCGGTGCTCAATCTCCCGGGGATCAAGCCCGGCGAACTCGTCTTCGACGGCGATACGCTGGCCAAGATCTTTCTCGGCACGATTACCAAGTGGGACGATCCGGCGATCAAGAAACTCAACCCGGGGATAGCGTTGCCGTCGACGGCAATCGCCGTGGTGCATCGTTCGGACGGCTCGGGGACGACCTTCAACTTCACCGACTATCTCTCGAAGGTCTCGGCCGACTGGAAGAGCAAGGTCGGCGAGAACACCTCCGTCCAATGGCCGGTTGGCATCGGCGCCAAGGGCAACGAGGGAGTCTCCAACAACGTCATGCAGACGCAGGGCTCCATCGGTTATGTCGAATATGCCTATGCGATGCAGAACAAGCTCGACTACGCAGATATGATCAACAAGGAAGGCAAAAAGGTCGCTCCGACGAGCGCCGCCTTCCAATCGGCCGCTGCCAACGCAGACTGGGCGCATGCGCCGGGCTTCTATCAGATCCTCACCGACCAGCCCGGTGCCGATTCCTGGCCGATCACCGCCTCGACGTTCATTCTCATGCCCAAGCAACCGAAGGATCCCGCGGCCGCTGCCGAAGCTTTGAAGTTCTTCAGCTGGGCCTATGCCAACGGCGGCAAGATGGCGGAGGATTTGGATTATATCCCCATGCCGAATTCGGTCGTGGCGCTCGTCAAGAAAACCTGGGCCAACGAGATCAAGGGCGCCGACGGCAAGGCACTTGTGAATTGATCGCGAGGACAGGGAGAGCCACGCGGCTCTCCCTGTCGCGGGTTTCGGCAAATTGACACCGCGGCTTTGTTTGCCGCCTGCACAGTGTAAATTGAAGGGCGACGGCATTGGCAGACATAGCGGTGGAGAGTGGCCGAGTGGCCTACAAGGATGCCGCGGCACGGCGGGCGCGGGTGTTGGGCGCCTTCAAAATCCGCGACGGGATTTTTCATGGATTGACGCTTGCCGCGGCGCTCGCCGTGCTCATCATCCTCGGCGGCGTCATCATTTCGCTCATCGAAGGTTCGCTGCCCGCCATCCGCGCCTTTGGCTTCGGGTTTGTCTATAGCTCGGTCTGGAATCCGGTCACCAACCAGTTCGGCGCCTTGGCGGCGATCTACGGTACGCTCGTCACCTCGGCGATCGCCATGCTCATTGCGGTACCGATCGGCATCGGAATCGGCATTTTCCTCACCGAACTCTGCCCCGAAGGTCTGCGTCGTCCGATCGGAATTGCCGTCGAACTTCTCGCCGGCATCCCGTCGATCATCTACGGCATCTGGGGTCTTTTTGTCTTCGCCCCGTTCCTCCAGCAGCATATCCAGCCGGGGCTGATCGCCGCTTTCGCCAATGTGCCGATTTTATCTTCGCTCTTTGCCGGGCCGCCCTACGGCATCGGCATGCTGACCGCGGGCTTCATCCTGGCGATCATGGTACTGCCGTTCATCGCGGCGATCTCACGCGACGTTTTCGCCACCGTGCCTGCCGTCTTGAAGGAAGCCGGCCGCGGGATCGGTTGCACTACCTGGGAGGCAGTCCGCCATATCGTCGTTCCCTACGCGCGGGTTGGGGTAATCGGCGGGGTCATGCTCGGCCTCGGCAGGGCGCTCGGCGAGACCATGGCGGTGACCTTCGTGATCGGCAACGCCGATGCGATCCCCCGTTCGCTGCTCGCACCCGGCACGACAATCTCGGCGGCGATCGCCAACGAATTCACCGAGGCGGTCGGGGATCTTTATACTTCCTCGCTCATCGAGCTTGGCCTGATTTTGTTCATCATCACCTTTTTTGTGCTCGCCATAGCGCGTTTCATGCTGATACGCCTCGAACGCAAGGCCGGCAAAACATGACCGTCTACGCGTCGCGCCGCCGCAGCAATTTCTTATGGATCGGCCTTTGCTACGCTTCCGCCGCGTTCGGTCTAGGTTGGCTCATCATCATTCTTGCGACGCTGTTGTGGTGCGGCGGCGGCGGCCTGTCGCTGGCGGTGTTCACGCAAATGACGCCGCCACCGGACCAGGGCGGCGGCCTGCTGAACGCCATTGTCGGCAGCCTGATCATGACCGCGCTCGGCGTGGCGATCGGCACCCCGCTCGGCATGTTCGCCGGCACCTACATGGCCGAATACGGGCGGCACACGAAGCTCACCTTCGTCGTGCGATTCATCAACGACATTCTGCTCAGCGCTCCTTCGATTGTCGTTGGCCTCTTCATTTATCAAGTGGTCGTGACGCGTATGGGCCATTTTTCGGGCCTTGCAGGCGCTGCGGCGCTTGCCGTGATCGTCGTCCCCGTGGTCGTGCGCACCACCGAAGACATGCTGCTGCTTGTCCCGGGACCGTTGCGCGAGGCGGCGAGCGCGCTCGGCCTGCCGCGTTCCACGGTGATCCGCAAAGTCGCTTATCGAGCCGCGCGCGCCGGCCTGATCACCGGCGTACTTCTCGCTGTCGCCCGGGTCAGCGGCGAAACGGCGCCGTTGCTTTTCACGGCGCTCAACAATCAGTTCTTCAGCGCCGATCTCAACGCGCCGATGGCAAGCCTTCCGGCGATCATCTTCCAGTTCGCAATGAGTCCTTATAAAGCGTGGCAAAGCCTTGCGTGGAGCGGCGCACTGATCATCACCTTTGCCGTGTTGACCTTGTCGATCGTGGCGCGCGTGCTCGGTGCCAGAGGGAGTTCTACATGACCAGCGGAGCAGAGGTGAGAAACGAACTCCCGACCAAAATATCGGTCAAGGATCTGAAGTTCTTCTACGGCGAGAATCTCGCCCTGAAGAGCATCAACATGCCGCTTTACGCCAACAAAGTGACGGCGCTGATCGGCCCTTCCGGCTGCGGGAAATCGACCTTGTTGCGCGTCCTAAACCGCATGTACGACCTCTATCCGCGTCAGCGCGCCGAAGGCGAGGTAATCCTCGACGGCACCAATATCCTCGACCCACATCAGGATCTCAATCTGTTGCGCGCGCGTGTCGGGATGGTGTTTCAGAAACCGACCCCATTTCCGATGACGATCTACGACAACATCGCTTTCGGTATCAAACTTTACGAGAAACTGCCGAAATCGGAGCTCGATGGACGCGTCGAGGCGGCGCTCAGAGGTGCGGCGATATGGGACGAAGTTCAGGACAAGTTGAATGCCAGCGGGCTGTCGCTGTCTGGCGGCCAACAACAGCGCCTGTGCATCGCCCGCACCGTGGCCATTCATCCCGAAGTCATTCTTTTCGACGAGCCTTGTTCGGCGCTTGATCCGATTTCTACTGCAAAAGTCGAGGAACTGATCGACGAGCTGAAGGAGAATTACACGATCGCCATCGTCACGCATAATATGCAGCAGGCGGCGCGAGTCTCGGAATATGCCTGCTTCATGTACCTCGGCGAACTCATCGAGTTTGCGACGACCTCGCAACTCTTTACGTCGCCGGAAAATACGCGCACGCAGAACTACATCACCGGCCGTTTCGGCTGACCTATAGAGGTTTCAGGATACCGCCATGACCGACCTTCATACCGTCAGGGCTTACGACGCCGAACTCGAAGCGCTTGGCCGCAAGATCGCGGAGATGGGCGGCATCGCCGAAAAGATGCTTAGTGACGCGATGGATGCGCTCGCCAATCTCGACACCAATCTGGCTCGCTCCACGGTCGCCTGCGACCTCCGGCTCGACGTCTTGCAGCGCGAGATCGAGGAACAGGCGATCATGACGATCGCCCGCCGCCAGCCGCTTGCCGCCGATTTGCGCGAGATCGTCGCGGCGATCCGCATCTCCGGCGACCTCGAGCGGGTCGGCGATCTCGCCAAGAACATCGCCAAACGCGCTTTAAAGCTTTCCGCCGAAACCCGCATGCAGCGGGCCATCATCGGCCTGAAATCGATGCACGAGACGGCCGCCATGCTGCTCAAGGACGCGCTCGATGCCTATGCGCTACGCGACGCCGACCGGGCCCGCCAGGTGTGGACGAACGATGTCGAACTCGACGCCCTCGAGGACTCCGTATTCCGCGACCTCTTGACGTTCATGATGGAAGATCCGCGCAACATTTCCTTCTGCGCGCATCTGCTGTTCGTTTCCAAGAACATCGAACGGATCGGCGATCACTCTACCAACATCGCCGAGACCGTGGTCTATCTCGTTACCGGAGAAGTTCTGCCGATGGATCGTCCGAAAGGCCCGTCTCCGGCTTCCGACTTTCAAACCAGCAAGTGAGCGATGAACCGTGAACGAGGTCAACGCCCAACAGGCTTCCGACAACCGGACTCCGCGGCCCGGCTCCGCCGCCGCGGCGCCGCGCATCCTCGTCGTCGAGGACGAGGCCGCCTTAAGCTTGCTTCTGGCCTACAATCTTGAGGCGGAGGGATTTGCGGTCGAACGCGTCGAACGCGGCGACGAAGCCGAGCTGCGGCTCGTCGAATCGCCTCCCGATCTCGTCATCCTGGATTGGATGCTGCCCGGCGTCTCCGGCCTTGAAATTTGCCGACGCATGCGGGCCCGCGAAGCGACCCGCACGTTACCGGTCATCATGCTTACGGCGCGCGGCGACGAAAGCGAACGCGTACGCGGGCTGACAATCGGCGCCGACGATTATATCGTCAAACCGTTCTCCGTACCCGAACTCATGGCGCGGGTGCGCGCTCTATTGCGCCGCTCGCGGCCGGACCGGGTGGCGGCGCTTCTGGTCGCCGGCGATCTCGCCCTCGACCGCGAGAATTGGCGGGTCGTGCGAAGTTCGCGCAACGTCCATCTCGGCCCGACCGAATTTCGCCTGCTCGAATATCTCATGGGCAAGCCCGGGCGGGTGTTCTCGCGCGCCCAATTGCTCGACAGCATTTGGGGGCTCTCGGCGGAGATCGACGAACGCACCGTCGATGTGCACGTCGGCCGGTTGCGCAAAGCCTTGGCGCTCGCCGGCGAGCGCGATCCGATCCGCACCATCCGCGGTGCCGGCTATTCCTTCGACGAGACGTTCGGGAAATCGGATTGACCGTCGCCGCGAACCGGTTTTATGCCGGTTTTTGTATCCGCCGCTCGCGCTCCCGGTCGCGGCGGCGTTCCTGCAACGGTTGATAGGCGATGCGGCTGTGGTAGGGGCAGTAGGGGCTCGCTCCGGCCGCCGCTTTCTTGGCGCCGCAAAAGCGGAAATCGGCGCTTGTCGGATCGCCAACCGGCCAACGGCACATCGTTTCCTTCAGCTCCATGATCGTCACCATCTCGGAAATCGGAATGACGATCTCCTCGATGGGCTGCGGTGCTTCCAGTATCTGCGGCTTCAAGGCGAGGGCGGTGTTGCCGCGCACCGACAGCCCGCTGCTCCGCATATGGGCCGGACGCAGAGTCTTGGCGCGCGGCCGCGAAATGCCCGGCGCGGCGGCCTTGACCCGGCCCGACAGCCCCAAGCGATGCACCTTGCCGATCACCGCATTGCGGGTGATGCCGTTGGCAAGCTCGCGGGCGATCTGGCTGGCGCTCAATCCTTCGAGCCAGAGCTTGCGCAGGAGTTCCACCCGTTCGTCGGTCCAGGACATGACGTACTCCTCGATCTGGATCAAAAGCGAGCCTGAACGCGGTCAACCCGACGCAGCGGCACACTTTGGCGCAAATCAAGAACCGACGCCCGCCGGAAACCGGCGATGAGCACACACATGAAAGGTCCGCCGCACGCGAGATGTCGTAGTCGACACCGAGAAAGCTACACTACCCGTTGAATCTTGCGCAAGAGTCCATCGGACGGCCGCGGCGTTTTCAACAGCCGGCTCCAAACGCGCTCTATTCTCGCCAAAGCCGCATCGCCGGGCGCAAAAATTTGACCCGGTCGGGCAAGGTCCCTAAACTGACGACGATGCTGCCGCTCCTTTCGGGGGCGGCACTTTGATTTTGGGGTTCGCCCGCAACAGATTGGAGCGCGCCGGAAAAAACCGGCCGGCGCCTCATACTGGAGCCTTCCCGTGAGTTCGTCGCTGCTTCCCACCTATGCGCGCGCCAGCCTCGCGTTCGAGCGCGGCGAAGGGGCATGGCTTATCTCGACCGAGGGCGAACGCTTTCTTGATTTCGGCGCCGGCATCGCGGTGGCGAGTCTCGGCCATGGCCACCCGCATCTCGTCAAAGCGTTGACGGCGCAGGCGGAGAAGCTCTGGCATGTCTCGAACCTCTTTGAAATTCCGCAGGCCGAGCTTCTCGGCCGCCGGCTCGCGGAGGCGAGTTTCGCGGATTTCGTCTTCTTTACGAATTCCGGGACCGAGGCGATCGAAGGCGCGATCAAGACGGCGCGCAAATATCATTTCGTCAGCGGCCATCCCGAAAAGTTCCGCATCATCACCGTGCAAGGCGCCTTTCACGGCCGCAGCATCGCCGCCGTGACGGCGGGCGGCAATCCGAAATATCTCGAGGGCTTCGGCCCGAAGCTCGACGGTTTCGATCAGGTGCCGTTTGCCGATCTCCCCGCCCTCAAGGCCGCGATCGGGCCGCGGACCGGCGCGATCTTGGTCGAGCCGATCCAGGGCGAGGGCGGCATCCGGGCGATTCCGCTCGCCCATCTTAAAGCCATGCGCCAATTGTGCGACGAGCACGGGCTGCTGCTCATTGTCGACGAAGTGCAGACCGGCATGGGCCGAACCGGCAAGCTCTTTGCGTACGAACGCGCCGGGATCGTCCCGGACATCATGACGCTCGCCAAAGGGCTCGGCGGTGGCTTTCCGCTCGGCGCTTTCCTGGTGACGGCCGAAGCGGGCAAGGGCATGAGCGTCGGCACGCACGGAACCACCTTCGGCGGCAATCCGCTGGCCACTTCGGTCGGCAATGCCGTGCTCGACGTCATTCTCGCCGCGGGCTTCGTCGAGCATGTGGCGGCGATGGGCAAACGTTTGAAACAGGGTCTGAGCGGGCTGAAAGACCGGCATCCCGGCGTGGTTGCGGAAATCCGCGGCGAAGGCCTCATGCTCGGCATTGCGGCGCGCGTTCCGGTACAGGATTTCGTTGCCGCGGCCATCGCCGAGAAACTCCTCCTCATTCCGGCAGGCGACAACGTCGCGCGCCTCCTCCCGCCGCTGATCGTCGGCGAGGCGGAGATTGACGAGGCTCTCGCGCGTCTCGAAGCGACGGCGGCGCGGGTCGAAGGCAAGGTCCTGTCGCACGAGGGGGCCGCCGAATGACCGCGGGCCCTTCCTCGCCGCGGCATTTTCTCGACCTGTCGGAAATTCCCGCCGCCGAACTGCGCAGAGTTCTCGACGCCGCGTTGTCGATCAAGGCGGCCCGCCGCAGAGGCGAAGTTGCGGCGTGGCGCCCGCTCGCCGGCAAGGCGCTGGCGATGATTTTCGACAAGCCCTCGACGCGCACCCGCGTCTCCTTCGATCTCGCGATGCGCGAGCTCGGCGGCGACACGATCGTGCTGACCGGCCAGGAGATGCAGCTCGGGCGCGGCGAGACGATCGCCGATACGGCGCGCGTCCTGTCGCGTTTTGTCGACGCCGTCGTCATTCGCATCTTGTGCCATGACGATCTTCTCGAACTGGCACGCTACGCGGCGGTGCCGGTCGTCAACGGGCTCACCAAGCGCTCGCATCCCTGTCAGGTCGTGGCCGATATCATGACGTTTGAAGAACATCGCGGCCCGATCAAGGGGCATACCATCGCCTGGAGCGGCGACGCCAACAATGTGCTGACGAGCTGGATCCACGCAGCGCAGCAATTTGAATTCACGATGCAGGTCGCGACTCCCGCCGAGCTCGATCTTGCGCCCGAACTTCTTATCTGGGCGCAGAAGAGCGGGACGCGACTCAAAGTGACGCGCGATCCCTACGAGGCGGTCGACGGCGCCGCCGCCGTCATTTCCGATTGCTGGGTATCGATGGGCGACGAGAACGAAAGCTTTCGCCACAACCTTCTCGCGCCCTATCAGGTGAACGCCAAACTCATGCGCGCCGCCGCCAAGGATGCGATCTTCATGCATTGCCTGCCGGCGCATCGCGGCGAGGAAGTCACGGACGAGGTGATCGACGGGCCGCAATCTGTGGTCTTCGACGAAGCCGAGAATCGCCTGCATGCCCAGAAAGGCATCCTCGCCTGGTGCCTCGGGGCGCTCGATGGTTGAGGCAAACATCCGGCCGGTTTCCGACGAGGTGATGGACGACAATGTCCTGCCGTTCGCCGTGGCGCCGCTCGATCTGCGCGGCCGCGTCGTACGGCTTGGCGCGTCGATCGATTCGATCCTCGCCCGCCATGACTATCCGCCTCGCGTGGCGCGCGTCGTCGGCGAAGCGGCGGCGCTCACCGTGCTGCTCGGCTCGGCGCTGAAATTCGAAGGCCGCCTGCAACTGCAGACGAAGAGCGACGGGCCGATCGACATGATCGTCGTCGATTTCGACGCCCCAGACCGGCTGCGCGCCTTTGCCCGATTCGATGCAGGCCGACTCGCCACAAGCGACGCCGACCTGCTCGGCAAGGGCCATCTCGCCCTGACGCTGGAGCAAGGCGACGATCGGTCGCGCTACCAGGGCATCGTCGCGCTGGAGGGCCAAGGGTTCGAGGAAGCGGCGCGTCGCTATTTCCGCCAGTCGGAGCAGATCCCGACGTTGGTGCGCCTCGCGGTCGCCGAATACGTCATGGGCAAAGAGACATCATGGCGGGCCGGCGGCCTCCTGGTACAATTCCTGCCGGAGGCTCCAGCGCGTAGTCCCGATCTGCCGCCGGGCGACGCGCCGGCCGGCACGCCGGTGACGGAGATGCCGGAGAACGACGCTTGGGTCGAGGCCAAGACGCTTGCCGCGACCGTCGAGGATCACGAGCTCGTCGATCCGACGCTATCGAGCGAGCGGCTGCTCTATCGGCTCTTCCATGAGCGCGGCGTGCGGGTTTTCTCCGCGCAGAACGTCAAAGCCTCCTGCCGCTGCTCGCGCCAGCGCATCGCCAACATGCTGCGCCGTTTCACGCCGCAGGAGCGCGCCGACATGGTGGGCGATGACGGCAAGATCGTTGTCACCTGCGAATTCTGCTCGATTTTCCGCGAGTTCGAGCCCGCGGAGTTGGAGTAGCGGTCTCCTACCCAAAGCAGGAGGGTTTGTGCCTCACCGACGGAACTCTTCCTTCCGATAGCCCTGTGCGTAAAGCACCGCGGTGAGATCGGCGTGATCGACCCGCGCCGTCGCCGCCGCGGCGACGGCGGGCCGGGCATGGAAGGCGACGCCAAGCCCCGCTTCGGCGAGCATGGCGATATCGTTGGCGCCGTCGCCAACGGCGAGGGTCTCCGAGAGTGCAAGGCCAAGCTGACCGCGCAGCCGCACGAGCGTATCGCGCTTGGCGGCCTCGCCGCGCACCGGCGTGGCGATCGCGC
>JASHSW010000158.1 GCA_030038595.1 Methylovirgula sp. | reverse complement strand
ATGAGGATTGCACGTTACGTATCGGCAAAGATCTGGTGGCGCTTCTGAAGCCGCGCTGGTTGCGGATCGGCGGCTATTTCTATCCGCGCGGCGGCATGCCGATCGACGTCTTCTGGCAGGCCGGCAAATTGCCGGCCGGATGTTGGGCGCCGGATCAAGGCGTTCCGCTCTACCGCGGCCGCGGCTAGCTCAATCCGTGAATGGCCGATCGCCTTCCAGGTTGAGCAGCAAGTTCAAGGTGTTGCGGTATCCCCAGGACCACGGATAGGGCCCATACTGCGGCCCTTCGTTATAGACCGGGGGGTTGGCGTAGCCGTAGAACGGCGCCGGAGGCGCATAATAATACGGCGGCGGATAGCCGTAAGGACCGCCGTAGGCGTAGTGACGATGGCGATAGGCATAGTGATGGTAGTGATGGTGCAGATGCACCACGTGGCGGTGCGCCGCTTCGGCCGGCGAAGCCAGGACGCCAAGCGCGGCGACGGATGCCAGCGCAATGAAAAATTTCATCGAATCACCCTCGGTTCATCCGTAGAATGACGCATGGGCTATAAACGTTCCTTTAGCACGATCCACCACGCAAGGGCACGATTTCCGCTCGCGCCGAGATCCCCCTGACGGCGACCAATGCAGCGCCACCTCGCTGCCCGCTGATGTGGTCATAAGCCCTTCATTCCGCAACCCGTCGCGCCTACAAACGGCAGATTACACCAACCGGCTCTGTTCGACCGCTGCGGCGACGAAGCTCGCGAACAGCGGATGCGGATTGAAGGGCCGCGACTTCAGCTCGGGATGATATTGGACGCCAATGAACCAAGGATGGCTCGCGAGCTCGATCGTCTCCGGCAGAAGGCCGTCGGGGGACAGGCCGGCGAAGATCAGCCCCTTGTCTTCGAGCTGATCGCGATAGGTCATGTTGACCTCATAGCGATGCCGGTGGCGCTCGGAAATCTCCGTCGCGTTATAGATGCCGGCGATCTTCGATCCCTCTTTCAAGTGCGCGGCGTAGGCGCCAAGCCGCATCGTGCCGCCGAGATCGCCTTCTGCGGCGCGCACCTGCAGTTCGTTGTCGCGCATCCATTCGGTCATAAGACCGACGACCGGATGTTTGGTCGGTCCAAACTCGGTCGAACTGGCGTCGGCGATGCCGGCCAGCGAACGACTTGCCTCGATGACCGCCATCTGCATGCCGAAGCAAATGCCGAAATACGGTACGTTGCGCTCGCGCGCGAAACGCGCTGCGAGAATCTTGCCTTCCGCGCCGCGCTGCCCGAAGCCGCCCGGCACGAGAATGCCGTCGACGTGCTCGAGCCGCGGCGCTGGATCGCTGTCCTCGAAGACTTCCGACTCGATCCAGTCGAGCCGTACCTTGACGCGATTGGCGATGCCGCCATGCGCCAAAGCCTCGATCAGCGACTTATAGGCGTCCTTCATGCCCGTATATTTGCCGACGATGGCGATCGTCACCTCGCCTTCGGGATTGCGGATGCGTTCGGCAATCGCGTTCCAGCGGCCCATTTCTGGCTTCGGCGCCGGCTCGATTCCGAAGGCGGCAAGCACCTCCTGATCGAGGCCTGCCGCATGATAGGCGCCCGGCACGTCATAAACCGAGGCGACGTCGCGCGCCTCGATCACCGCGCTTTCGCGCACGTTGCACAAGAGCGCGATCTTGCGGCGTTCCTCGCGGGAGATCTCTCGATCGGTACGACAGAGGATGACCTGAGGCTGAATGCCGATCGAGCGCAGTTCTTTGACCGAATGTTGCGTCGGTTTGGTCTTCAACTCACCGGCGCTCGGAATGTAGGGCATCAAGGTCAGGTGAACGTAGATCGCATGGCCGCGCGGCAAGTCGTTGCCGAGCTGGCGGATCGCTTCGAGGAACGGCAGGCCTTCGATGTCGCCGACCGTTCCGCCGATCTCGACGAGGACGAAATCGAAACCTTCGTTGCCGCGCAGGATGAACTCCTTGATCTCGTTCGTCACGTGCGGGATCACCTGTACGGTTGCGCCGAGATAATCGCCGCGCCGCTCCTTGCCGATGATCTCTTGGTAGATACGGCCGGTCGTAATGTTGTCGTCGCGCGTTGCCGGGCGGCCGGTGAACCGCTCGTAATGACCGAGGTCGAGATCGGTTTCCGCACCGTCATCGGTGACGAAGACCTCGCCGTGCTGGTAGGGACTCATCGTCCCCGGGTCGACGTTGAGATAGGGATCGAGCTTGCGCAACCGGACCGTGTAGCCGCGCGCCTGCAGCAAAGCGCCGAGCGCCGCCGAAGCAAGCCCCTTGCCGAGAGAGGAAACCACGCCGCCGGTGATAAAAATGTACCGCGCCATGGGCCTTCGCGTTTATCCTGTTTCGCGCGGTTTGGGGAGCCTAAATATCGGCCTTTTTCCCGAAAACGGCGCGCGTCCGAGTGAAAGCCTAGCGTGGTTTTCTGTTGAGAACGCCTATTGCGAACGCGGCGCTTGCGGCGCCGCCGGAGCGCCCGATTCGCCCGGCGCTTGCTGCTGCTGGCGCTGTTGCTGCAGTTTTTGCAACTGCTCCATCAAACTGCCTTGGGCCGCCGGGACAGCCGGCGCGGCGGGCACACTCGTCGCGGGCGGCGGCACGCTCTCCAAAATCGATCTTGGCGCCCGCGTGATATTGGCCAAAATGGTCAGGGCCAGGCTCGTTGCAAAGAACACGGCGGCAAGAATGGCGGTGGCACGGGTCAGCGCATTGGCTTGGCCCCGTCCGGTCATGAAGCCGCCGCCGCCCGTGCCCAGGAATGCGCCGCCTTCGGAGCGCTGCAGCAGCACCGTCGCAACGAGCGCGATGATGGCCATGATGTGGATGACGATCAGAACGGTCTGCATCAAAACCTCCGGCGCCTCTTACACTGGGAGATGCTGTCTGACTAGGGCGCCTTCAAGACACTATACGCGCCGGCGATTATCATGAATTCGGAGGCCTTTAGGCTTGCTCCGCCGACCAGCGCTCCGTCCACTTCCTCGATAGCCAGCAGCTCTGCGGCGTTCTCCGGCCTCACCGAGCCGCCGTAGAGGACCCGCACCTTTTTCCCGCCCCCCGGAAAATGCCGTTCCAGCTGGCCGCGTACGAAGCCGTGCATTGCCGCAATATCGGCCGCCGTCGGGGTCACGCCCGTGCCGATCGCCCAGACCGGCTCGTAGGCGACGACGAGATGCGCCGCGTCGTTGGGCAACGATGCCCCGAGCTGCGCGGCGACACGCTCCAAAGCCGCGCCGGCGACGCGCTCGGCTTGCGTTTCCCCGACGCAGAGGATCACGTCGAGCCCGGCCCGCAGCGCTGCGCCGGCCTTGGCGCGCACCAGGGCATCGCTTTCCGCGTGGCAGGCGCGGCGCTCCGAATGCCCGACGATCACATAGGATGCGCCGGCGTCCTTCAGCATTTCGGCGGAAACATCGCCCGTATGCGCCCCGTCTTGCGCCGGATCGCAGTCCTGGGCGCCAAGCTTTACCGGCGAGCCGGCGCAGACGCGCCCCGCATCCATGAGCAAAGTGACGGGAGGGCAGACGACAATCTCTGCCGCGGCGGCCTGCCCGGCCAGCACGGCGCTGCGGATCGCGGCGATTTCGAGGAGATCCGCGGCGCGGCCGTTCATCTTCCAGTTCCCGGCGACCAACGGCCTTCGTCTATCGGGCATGGGAAACCTCGATCAGCGCGCCCAAGATACCGCTCCTTCGGCAAAGTTCCGCTGCAAGGAACGAGGGAATTCCTCGCAGGCCGCCCGAGCCGTTGCAAGCACCTGGTCGGCTCCCTATAGTCCGCCGCGCCAAACCCCCGGCATCCGGAGATTTCTCAATATGCTCGACGCTTTGCGCGCCTCCACCCAAACCTGGATCGGGCGCACCATCATGACCATCGTGATGGGCTTTCTTATCATTGCTTTCGGCTTTTGGGGGATCGCCGATATTTTCCGTGGCTTCGGCGCGAACCGGCTTGCCCGCGTCGGTTCGGTCGAAATTACGACCGAAGCCTATCAGAACGCCTACCAGGACGAATTGCTGCGCCTGCAAGAGGAGCAGCGGCGGGCAATCAGTGCCGACGAAGCGCATCAAATGGGACTCGATCGGCAGGTTTTGGGGCGGCTTCTCAGCAACGCGGTGTTCGATCAGGAAGCGCATCGGCTGGGTCTTGCCATGTCCGACCAGGCGCTCGCCGACCGCGTTTTCCTAGACGATGCCTTCAAGGGAGCGAACGGTCAATTCGACCGCAGTCTCTTCGAGGAGCGGCTGCGCGATGCCGGTATGACCGAAAGCCATTTCGTCGCCGTGCAGCGTGCCGACTATCTGCGCAACGAGATCATCGCCGCCCTCGACAGCAATCTCGCCGCGCCCAAAGGCATGCTCTACCTCATCGACCGCTATTACAACGAGACGCGCAGCATCGATTATTTCGTGCTTCCCCAGACGGCCGCCGGCACAATTCCCGCTCCGAGCGACGCGAATCTCAAGGCCTATTACGATGCGCACCGCAACGCCTACCGAACCCCCGAATATCGCAAGATCAGCTTCCTGGTGGTAACCCCCGCAAGTCTCGCCGATCGGATTCTCAAGGCGCATCCGATCAGCGATGCCGAGATCGAGAAACGCTACGAAGAAGTGAAGGCGGCGCGCTACACGCAGCCCGAACACCGCGATATCGAGCAAATCGTCTTTCCCGACGAAGCTTCGGCGAATGCCGCGTCGGCCAAACTCGCCGGCGGCGAAAGCTTCGACGCGCTCGTCGCGGCGCGCAAGCTGACGCCAAAAGACGTCGATCTCGGCATGGTAACCAAGAGCAGCCTCGCCGAAAAATCGATCGCCGATGCGGCTTTCGCGCTGCCGGCGGGCGGCATATCGAAGCCCGTCAAAACGCAATTTGGCTGGGCGATCGTGCGCGCCGTAACGGTGGTCCCGCCGATTGCCGAGCCGCTGAGCGTGGTTAAGCCCGCGCTCGTCGAAGAGATGGCGCTCGCCCGCGCCGGCGCGGAGATGAGCAAAATCCACGACGAGATCGAGGATCAACGCGCCGACGGCAAATCGGTCGCCGAAGCGGCGAAGAGCGTCGGGCTTGCGGCGCGCACCGTGGACGCCATGGATGCGCAAGGCCGCGACAAAAGCGGCAAACCGGTCGCCGATCTCGACGATCCCGCGGCGCTCTCCAAGGCCGTATTCGCCTCCGATGT
>JASHSW010000157.1 GCA_030038595.1 Methylovirgula sp. | reverse complement strand
ACACGGTTGATCAGCGTGTTTTCCTTGACGCGGATGATTACCCGTCCGCCCGAATGAATGACCTGGATGTCGGAGAATTGTCCGGTCGCGTAGAGATTCTTGACGCCTTCGTTGACTGCACCCGGATCGGCGCCGGTGAAGTAGGATTCGATCGTTTCGGAATCGACGCGGTGATTTCCCTCGACCTCGACGCCCGCCGCCCGCGCCGGTGCCGTCGCAAATAACGGCGCCACGAGCAGAACGGCAAGAAGCCACCGAAACAAATGACCCCGATCAAAGCGCATCTACGCCCGGTCCCCGAATCTCTCGCTTTGGTCTCCGCCGCGCGGGAAGGGAACATTGCGAACCCTGCCGCACGGCATCCAAGATCTGCTCCGGTCGAACGCCGGCGTTTGCAACACCGGACCAATGTCCGGGAATCGGACGGGACTTGCAAGCCGCACCGTTGTTTTGTCAGCGTTTTCCCGCCGCCGACCGCTCACATCCCCAGTTCCGCTTCTACAAGGTTTGCGGCGCGCTGGAAATGGACTTCGCCGGGCAGTCCGCCGTTTTCGCGGCGGCGTGACGAGTAAGACACGCTTGCTGGCGCAAGCCGCAAGCTGTGGGACAGGCTGCGCCCCAATTCCACCCGATCGCCGCAATATCCCCTCGCCGGGCTCGCCCAGATGTGGGCCGGAGCCTCATTTGGAGAGACGTAAAATGTCGTTGTAGGTGGCCAGGATCATCAGCCCCGCCACCAAGGTCAGACCGATCTTGAAACCGACCTGTTGAATCCTCTCGTTGAGCGCCTTTCCGCGTATGGCTTCGATGGCATAATAGAAAAGGTGACCGCCATCGAGCAGCGGGATCGGCAGAAGATTGAGGATTCCAATCGATATTGACAAAACGGCGGCAAGATTAAGAAGCGCCGCGAGCCCGATTTTAGCCATCTGGCCGGAGACTTCGGCAATGCGGATCGGCCCGGATAGCTGGTCGGTCGATTCGCGCCCGGTGATCAGGCGACCGGCATAGGACCCCGTCTGCTGGATGATGAACCAGCTCTCCGCGCAGGCGAGTTTCGTCGATTCCACGATGCCGTAATGCTGCACATGCCAGTTTGCCGCAGTGGCGTTGGCTTCTACGCCGAGAACGCCAACCCGCGAGGTGCCGAGCGGGGTCGTTACGTCGCGCCGGCGGGGTGTCGCAACGAGGGTTAGATCGTGTCCATGCCGGGCGACCACGAAGGATAGCGGCGTGTCGCTTGAGGCCTGCACGATCCGCTGCATGTCTTCAAAGCTGTCGACCTTGGCGCCGTCAATCGAGATGACAACGTCGCCAGGTGCGAATCCGGCCGCCTGTGCAGCGCTCCCGGGCATGACCTTGTCGATTTCCGGAATTAGAATGCCGCGCCCGTGCACGAAATAGATGCCGGTGAAGATCACGATCGCCAGAATAAAATTGGCGATCGGACCGGCGGCGACGATGAGCGCCCGCTTCCATACCTTTTGCGCGAAGAAGGTGGTCGATTTCTCGGCTGCGGGCATGGCGGAGATCGCGGCAGCATCGTTCACCGAAGCGCCATTGACGTCGCCGTGGAATTTCACGTAGCCGCCGAGCGGCAGAATGCCGATCCGCCAGCGCGTGCCTTTGCGATCGACGAACGCCGCGATTTCGGGTCCGAATCCGAGCGAAAACGCGTCGATTTTCGCGCCGCACAGGCGCCCGACTAGGAAATGTCCCAGTTCGTGGAAGAAGATGACGATGCTGAGGACGAACAGGAACGGAACAATCGTTCCAAAGACCGACGCGAACTGACTGGAAAATAACATTGATCAGGTCTCCAGGCAGCCGCTTGGGTGGTACGGGAGGCCGCCGCGCGGCGCGCAGGGCGCGCCAAGTTTGGTTAGCGAATCGTTAACATGCCGGAAGCCGACGGCTCCGCCAAGAGGGCGCGCGTCCTTTCTCTGGCCATATGGTCAACGGCGAGCGCGTCCTCAACAGATTGCGGCTCGCGGGTCAGGTTTTCGCTGATCGCGATGTCGCAGCAGCGCTCGACCAGTCGGGCGATATCGCCGAAGGAAATCCGCCGGCCAAGAAACGCCTCGACGGCCACCTCATTGGCGGCATTGAGCACAGTCGGCAGGCCGCGACCATGCCGCAGGCAATCGAGTCCCAGTCGCAAGGCCGGAAACCGTGCAAAATCCGGCCGTTCGAAGCTCAATTGGCCGATTTCCGCAAGGTCGAAACGGCGCGCCGCGGTCTTCTGGCGCCGTGGATAGAATAGACAGTGGGCGATCGGCACGCGCATGTCGGGCGCCGCCATGCCGGCGCTCACCGCTCCGTCCCGAAACGAAACGAGGCCGTGAACGATCGATTGCGGGTGGACAAGGACTTCGAGGCGCTTCGCCTCCATGCCAAACAGATGGTGTGCTTCAATGAGTTCGAGGCCCTTGTTCATCAGGCCGGCAGAGTCGATCGTCACTTTCGGTCCCATCGACCAGTTGGGATGTTGCAGGGCTTGTTCCGGCGTCGCTTTGGCGATGGCTTCGGCCGTCCAGGTACGGAATGGGCCGCCCGAGGCAGTGAGCGTGATCTTTTCGACGGTATCCGGATCGGCGCCGCCGAGCGCCTGAAAGATTGCGTTGTGTTCGCTGTCGACCGGCAAAAGGCGGGTACCGAGCGAAGTGGCGCGGCGGATAAATGCCGGGCCGGCGCAGACGAGACATTCTTTATTGGCAAGCGCTACGCTGCGCCCGGCCGAAAGCGCCGCGAACGTCGGCTCGACCCCGGCGGTGCCGGCGATCGCCGCCATCACGATCTCGGCCGGGTGCAGCGCCGCCTCGATCACCGCGGCGCGTCCCGCCGCCGGTTTGACGCCCGTGCCGGCCAAGGCGCGTTTTAATTCGGCGTAGCCGCCCTCATCCGCCAAGGCGGCGAATTTGGCGCCGAGGTCGCACGCCATCCGGGCAAGCGCGATCGGATCGCGCCCCCCGGCCACCGCCGCGACGCGCAAGGCGCCGTTCGATCCCGCAATGACGTCGGCGGTGGATTTGCCGATCGATCCGGTCACACCCAAGATGACGACGGAGCGCGACGCAGTTTCGTATGCCGGATCGGGCTTACGTTCGGCATGTGGCATGCCCGCCTCTCACATCCAGTGGAACAAGCCTTCGGCCGATGATGGAAAACCACGCAGGGCGCCGAGAAACGCGGCCCAGACGGCGGCGGCGATGAATCCGTCCAGACGGTCCATCAGACCGCCATGTCCGGGAATGAAATTGCTCGAATCCTTGGCCCCGAACCGCCGCTTCATCCAAGATTCGAAGAGATCGCCAGCTTGCGCCACCGCGGCGGTGGCAAGGCCTAAAAGGAAAGGCGCAGAATTCGGGGCCGGCGTCTCGAGCCGGGTGAGTCGGGCGGCGAGCGCCAAGAACAAGGATCCGATCAGAGCTCCGCCGATAATTCCCAATGCCGTTCCGGCCCAGGTCTTCGACGGCGAGATCTGCGGCAAAAACTTCGGGCCGCCAATCAGCCGTCCGGCAAAATAAGCGACGATGTCGGTACCCCAAACGACCGCAAACAGCCAGGCGATCGCCCGCTGCCCAAACGGAAACGACATGCGCAACGTTACGACCGCAATGATCAGGCTGCCTGCATAGAGGACGCCCATCCCGGACCAACCGCGCCGGCCTGGATCGGCGGAGCCGCCCGCCGCAAGCGCCGCAAGACAGATCGTCAGCCCTGCCAAATCGGCGCTGATCGTGCTGACCAGAAGCGCGGCGATTACCAGCGCCCCGGAGCCGATCGCAAGCCGCGTCGCTTGCCGCGCGCCGCCGACGATCCGCTGCCATTCGAAATGTACGATGAGCGCCGCCGCGAGCCACGCAATAACGAACAAGGCGCCGCCGACTCGAAGGCTTAAGATCGCGATTGCGACCAAGATTGCCGAGGAAGCGACGCGCGGTCCCAAATCGGCGAGGCGCGCCGCAAGGCCTGGCGGCCCGCCCTCGATCGCACCATCATCGGAGCGCAGCTTCGGCCGCTCGGCGGGTTCCATCATCCGCCGACCTTAGCACCCTCGGGAGACAAGGTCACGCCGCCGAACCGGCGTTCGCGCGCCGAGAATTGCGCAAGTGCGTCGGCCAAAGCCTGACGATCGAAGTCCGGCCAATGAATTGGCAGGAACACGAATTCGCTGTAGGCCGCCTGCCACATCAGGAAATTCGAAAGCCGCTGTTCGCCGGACGTACGAATGATGAGATCCGGGTCGGGAATCCCGGCGGTGTCGAGGTGTTGCGTCAACAAGTCGGCATCAATTTCCGCGGCATCGATCAAGCCTGCCGCCGCTTTCGCCGCCATCACGCGCGCCGCAGCGGCGATTTCCTGGCGGCTGCCGTAGTTGAAGGCAACGACGAGAGTGAGCCGCGCGTTGCCGCACGTCGCAGCCTCGGCCTCCTGCAAAATGGCGAGGATGTCCGGATTGAGATTAGCGCGGTCGCCAATCACCTTGATTTTGACGCCGGCCCTTTGCAGCTCGGCGAGGTCATTGCGGATGAAGCGTTTGAGGAGGCCCATGAGGTCGCTGACCTCTTCGACGGGCCGGCTCCAATTCTCCGCCGAGAAACTATAGACGGTGAGATAGCGCAAACCAAACTCGATTGCCGCGCAAACCGTGATACGCAACGCCTCGACGCCGCGCCGGTGACCTTCGATGCGCGGCAATCCGCGGTTCAAGGCCCAACGGCCGTTGCCGTCCATGATTATGCCGACGTGAATCGGGATGCGCCCCAGCCATTCCGTGGGCTTTACTGCGGCGTTTGTCTTGATCATGCTCCGCATCTTTCTCGGTCGCGGCGCGAACAAGCGTGTCTGCCGGCGCGCGCGGTGCCGGGATGCGCGCTTCGTGCGCGCCTCATCCGCGGCGATACCACCCAGTTCAGCCGCGGTCGCATTCACGTCCTCGCGAGGCTGCGCATGCAAAGCGCCGCCTAAACCTGCATAATTTCCGTTTCTTTCGTCGCCAAGGCGAGGTCGATTTCGGCGATGTGCTGATCGGTCGTTTTTTGCACCTCGGATTCGTGGCGCTTTTCGTCGTCTTCGCTGATCCGCTTTTCCTTCAACAATCTCTTCAAGGCGTCGATTCCATCGCGGCGGACATGGCGGACCGCGACGCGCGCCTCTTCGGCGTATTTATGGGCGACCTTCACCATCTCCTTGCGGCGTTGCTCGTTGAGTTCGGGAATGCGAATCCTCAATATCTGAGCCTCGGCAACGGGAGACAGGCCAAGATTGGAATCGCGGATGGCGCGTTCGACGGCGCCGACCAGACCCTTGTCCCAAACCTGGACCGATAACATGCGCGGCTCCGGCACACTGATCGTCGCCAGTTGGTTGATCGGCATCGATTGTCCGTAGGCATCGACATGGACGGGCTCGATCAGGCTTGCCGAGGCGCGTCCGGTGCGCAGCCCTCCGAGTTCCTGGCGCAGCAGACCGATCGCACCCTGCATGCGGCGCTTCAGGTCGGAAAGATCGAAACCGTCGCTCATCCCTTCTTCCGTCACAAGGGCCGGACCTTTGCGGCCGCATCCCGGGGCCCCCGTAAACGCCAATATGCGCTTTTCTACGAACGCGCCGCGGCCGAAACGTTAAATCCGGCGTTGGGGGATTTCGCACCGGCTTCAATATCATCATAGAATCGGGCGATTTGCTACGCGATTTCCGACCTTTGTCCAGGCAATTCAGCCATCCGAAATGGTTAAGGGACGACGAGCGTCGATTTGCCCTTCCCAAGAAGTGCCGCCGAGATTGCGCCGGGTTCGCGGATCGAAAAGACAACGATCGGAATTTTGGTCTCGCGCGCCAGCGCGAATGCCGCCGTATCCATCACGGCGAGGTTGTTGGCGATCGCCTCGTCGTGGGTCAGAAGGTCGAAGCGGCGCGCGCCCGGATCGCGTTTGGGATCGGCCGAGTAAACGCCGTCCACCTGCGTCGCCTTCAGGATCACGTCGCAAGACAATTCCGCGGCGCGCAGCGCGGCGCCGGTATCCGTCGTAAAAAATGGATTGCCGGTACCCCCCGCGAGGACGACCACCCGATGTTTGCTCAAGTGATGTAGAGCGGCTTGCCGCGAGTAGGGCTCGCAAATCGAAGGCATCGGCACGGCGGATAGGGCGCGCGCCGGCTGGCCCTGCTTTTCGACGGCATGTTCCATGGCGAGGGCGTTCATGACGGTGGCGAGCATTCCGATCGAGTCGGCGCGCGCCCGTTCGATGCCCTTTTCCGCTCCGGCGATGCCGCGGAAGAAATTGCCGCCTCCGACCACGACGGCGGTTTCGACGCCGAGCCGCGCCGCGTGGGCAAGATCGGCGGCGATCCGCTCAAGCGTAGCGGAATCGAGGCCATGGCTCGCCGCGCCCATCAAAGCTTCGCCGGAAAGTTTGACGACGACCCGGCGCCATTTTGGTTCGATTTTACTCATCCGGCATTCCCGGCGACCCCGTTCGCGTTCTTACCCGATCGAGGCGGCAGCCCCAAATCGGAATTCGACGATTTCACCAGAGTTTCTGGCTTTAAGGGGTTGGAAATGGCGAGATCTGTTGCGCTCTTCCTCCGGGCGCGCCAAAAAGCGGAGGCCCCGACCGGCCGGATCCGGGAGCCCCGAGAGATCGATCGCATGAGTGAGCGTCTGAAAATTCTGATGATCGAAGACCATCCGATCGTGCGCGACGGCTGTCGGCTTATTCTCAATCGGCGTGCCGATTTTGAAGTCGCCGAAGCAAGCACCGCGTCGGAAGGCGTTGCCGCCAATCGGCAGTTTCGGCCCGACGTAATCGTTCTCGACATCGGGCTTCGCGGCGACAGCGGCTTTGACGCAATTCCCACGCTGCTTGCCGACAACCAAGCGGCGCGGATCGTGATCTTCAGCATGAATGAGACCGCGCGGTTCGTGCGCCGTGCCCTCGATATGGGGGCGCGCGGCTACCTTACGAAGAACGACGATCCCAATACGATCCTCGCGGCGATCGACAAGGTGCGCGGCGGTGGCGTCTACCTCGGCCAATCGGTGGCGCAAGCCTTGGCGCTTGCCAATCTCGAACCCGCTGCCGATCCGCTGCGCGGCTTGAGCGGCCGCGAAAAACAGGTCGTCGCGCTGCTCGGCGAGGGCAAAAGCCTCGCCGAAATCGCCGCAGATCTCGACATCGGTTACAAGACCGTCGCCAACATCGTCGCCACGATCAAGCAGAAGCTCGGAATTGCAACGAGCGTGGCGCTGATCAAGTTCGCGGTCGAGACAAATGCCAGAGACCGGCACGTCTGATGCGGGTGGTCGGCCGCATCGTGGCAAGCCCCACGCCGCAAGCAGGAAGTTTTCCATCATCCGGATGGATTTTTCCTTCAACTCCAACCATTTAGCGCGCTCTTGTTGCATCGCTGCACTTGATTCGCGGGAGGCCTTACCCTACCCGTTTGGACGTTCGTCCCAATTGACGGCGCTTCGGGGGGAGCCATGGGCAAGGGACTTCGGGCCGCAACGCTGGCGCTTCTGCTTCTCCTGCCGGCCGGGCGCGCCATCGCGCAAAGCGCCAGCGAAGCGCTGCCGACGATCGAAGTCGTCGCCACGGCACCGCTCGGCACCGGCACGAACACCCTCAACGTTCCAAGCGAGACGCAGAGCATCTCGGCTCAGGAAATCGAGGATTTGAGTCAGACCACGCTCCAGGATGCTCTGGCGCGGCGGACGCCCGGCGTCTCGGTCACCGACGAGATCGGCAGCCCGCTCTCGGAATCCGTCGATTTCCGCGGCGAGACCGCCACTCCCGTTCCGGGCACGCCGGAAGGCCTTGCCGTCTATATGAACGGCGTACGAATCAACGAATCCTACGGTGACGTCGTCAATTGGGATCTCATTCCGCCGTCTGCAATCAGCGAGGCGCAGATCGTTACGGGTAATCCTGTCTTCGGCCTCAACGCGATCGCCGGCGCGGTGGTCATGAACATGAAGAACGGCTTCACTTGGCAGGGCACCGAGATCAATCTCCAGGGTGGGATGGATTACACGGCCCAAGGCTATGCCGAATACGGCATCCAGAAAGGCAATTGGGCCTATTATGTCGATATCGACGGGCTTGGCACCAACGGCTTTCGCTATTTCGGCCAATCCGACGCCGAGCGGGCCTATGGCGATATCGGCTATCGGGCTGAAGGCAATGAAGTCCACGTGAGCATGACCGGCGGCGCCGACGGTTTGGGAGTCGCAGGCACGACGCCGCTCGTACTCGCCGAGCAAAATCCCTGGGCCGTCTTCACCACGCCGCAGACCACTCGCACGACCGCCGAGATGATCACGCTCTCGGACGAGTCGCGCATCACCCCCACGCTGACCTTCAACGGCAACACCTATTTCCGCAGCTACGCCCAGGCGCATCACGACGGCAACGTCAGCGACTTTTATTCGTGCGGAACAGCAGACGTTTGCAACAGTAACGACCTGCCTGCTGTAACGCCCGTCACCGGTCCTCCGGGCTCACCGCCGGGGACAACTCCCCTGCCCGACCCGTATGGCGGCACCGCAACCGTCGGGACGCCACTGGGCGAGATCGACAGCAACTGGACCCGCACGCTGAGCACGGGCGCGACGGCGCAGTTGACCGACACAGACATGATTCTCGGCCATAACAATACGATGACCGGCGGGGTCAGCGTCGATCACGGTTGGACGCATTTTACCGGCAGCAGCACGTTGGCCACGCTGCCGTCGGATTACGTCGTTCCCTGGAGCGGCGAATTAATCGACGAGCCCTACTATGACGTCGCGCCTGTCGATCTCGAGGCTCAGAATACCTACATCGGCGTCTATGTCCTCGATACTTTCGACATCACCGACAGACTGAGCATCCATGCCGGGGCGCGCTTCAACGATGCACAAATCAGTCTCAACAATCAGCTTGGCGAGCCTTACGCCGCAGTCTCTCAGGCGGCCGGCACGTACTCGCTGTTGAATGCCAGTCAGAATTTCAACCGAATCAATCCAGTCGTCGGCGCGACCTTCAAGATCACGCCGGACATTGCCGCCTACGCCAGCTATTCGGAAGCCAACCGCGCCCCGACGCCGCTCGAACTCGGCTGCTCGAGCCCCGCCGCGCCTTGCATGATCGACAATTTCCTGGTCGCCGATCCGCCGTTGAAGCAGATCGTCGCGCGCACGGTCGAAGCCGGCTTCAAGGGCAGCAATGCAATCGCCTGGGCGCCTGCGCCCGGACGCCTCGATTGGAGCGCGAGCTTCTATCGGACCGAAAATCAGGACGATATCTATAGCGTCCCGAGCTTGGTGACAGGCTTTGGCTATTACGCCAACGCCGGCGACACTTTGCGCCAGGGCGTCGACATTGGCGCGACCTACACAACCGATAAATGGGACGCATACGTCAACTATTCCTATATCCAGGCAATCTTCTTGACGCCCGTGCTCCTGTCTTCGCCGAACAATCCGACTGCCGACACGAACGGCAATATTCAGGTCGAGCCCGGCGACAACATACCGGGAATACCGAACCATAAGTTCAAGGTCGGCTTCGACTATGAAGTTCTGCCGGGCTGGAAGGTAGGCGGCGATGTAGTTTACCGCTCCAGTCAGTACTATTTCGGCGCCGAAAACAACACGCTGGGGCCGGGTCTCAATCCGCTGATTTCTGGCTTTGCCACGCTCGATCTGCGCACATCCTATCAAGTCACCAAGAATGTCCAGATCTTCGGTTTGATCAACAATGCGCTTGACTATCGCGGTGCGACCTACGGGACTCTTTGGGAGACTGACTCGACCCAATACCAAACCGTGGCCGGCGGCTGCGTTCCGGGTCTACTCTGCACAAGCGATCCTCGTGCCATCACCATCGCCCCGCCGCTCGAAGCCTTTATCGGTGTAAAAGTCACCATGTGACCGTTGAACGGCCGTCCGTGGCAACCGAATTGGCGATCGGCTGTTAGTATGTCCGGCTGCCGCGGCTTGGAGCTGCGCAACCGGAAGAGCCATGCGCATCTTCTTTACCAGCGACACGCATTTCGGCGAGGCGCGCCGGATCAAGGTCGACCACCGTCCCTTCGCTTCCGTCGCCGAACAGGACAAGACGCTGATCGCTCGCTGGA
>JASHSW010000156.1 GCA_030038595.1 Methylovirgula sp. | reverse complement strand
TGGGGCGCCAAGCCTTTCCCGAAAGGCGACCGCTCCGGCAAGTTCGTGACGCTGGCGAGCGGCTTTGCCAACGAACCGGACGCGCTGCCGATCCGCGCCGACGCCCGGGTGCTCGGCGCAACGTTGAAAGCCGGCGAGACCGCGGATTACCCGCTCGGCGAGAGCCGCCACGGCTATCTCGTCCCGGCCAAGGGCGCCATCGAAGTCAACGACGTGAAGCTCAACGCGCGGGACGGGGCGGCGGTTTACGGCGAGAAGACGCTGCGCGTCAAAGCGCTCGAGGACTCCGAAATCGTTCTGGTGGACGCTGCCTAAAGGAAACGCGGCCTGGCCTTCGGGCCGCGTTTTTTCATGCGCAACTCGAACCTGTCGAGGCAACCATGGCCAAAGTTTTGGTTCTTTATTATTCCGCCTATGGTCACATCGAAGCGATGGCCGAGGCCATCGCTTCGGGGGCGCGCGAAACGGGCGCGCAAGTCGACATCAAACGCGTGCCGGAACTTGTGCCCCCCGACGTCGCCAAGGCGGCACATTTCAAGCTTGATCAAGCCGCGCCGATCGCGACCATCCTCGAGCTTGCCAATTACGATGCGGTCATCGTCGGCGTCGGCACGCGGTTCGGCAGAATCGCCTCGCAAATGGCGAATTTCCTCGATCAGGCGAGCGGACTTTGGATGAGCGGCGCGCTCGTCGGCAAAGTAGGGAGCGCGTTCAGCTCGACCGCCACCCAGCACGGCGGCCAGGAAACCACGCTTTTTTCGATCATCACCAATCTTCTCCATTTCGGGATGGTGATCGTCGGCCTTCCGTATAGTTTCCAAGGTCAAATGAGACAGGATGAGATTACCGGCGGATCGCCCTATGGGATCACGACCATTGCGGCCAGCGACGGATCGAGAAAGCCGAGCCAAAACGAACTCGCGGGGGCGCGTTTCCAGGGCCGCCATGTTGCCGAAATCGCCAAGAGACTGTTTGGTTGAGCAATGCGCCGACCGCCGCTGCTGCCTTTTGCCGCCGAAACCGGCGCCGCGAAGGCGCGCGGCGCCCGAAGACGCGTGGAAGAGCCGCAATCCGGGCGCCGGTCGCGCATGCCTCCATCGATCATCCCTCTTTGAGGGATCTCGGCCTTTGAGTCGTTGGGGCGACCAGACATTCCGAAAGGCAAGGACGGCAGCGTTTGCTAGAGCATTCCGAATGCCGACCGGCAGCCAAGCCCAAGTTGATTTCAGGGACCGAGGCGAGAAATTATTGCAGACTTCGCTATAATGGACCGGAGAGCTGCACGAGGCCGAATATGTCTTTCTCCTTCTTTGGCTACCTGATTGCCGATGCCGAAACATCCTCCGGCGGCGGCACCGCGCCCCGACTGCGCGACCTGATCGTCGGTCTTCTCTCCGGCGACATTGCCGCGGCGGCCATTCTTGCACGGCTCGATCCCAACCTTTCCGACGAGGTCCGCGCCTTGGTTGCCCATCGCGGCATCACGGCCGAAAGCTTTTTGGCGAACGCCCTCATGGCCTTCGCACTCGATATTGCGGACGAATCCTGGCGGCAGGCGCTCCAATATCGCGAAGCGACGGCCGACGATGCCGAGGCTGCCGCATTCGCCGATCTCTTGACGGAAGTCATGCGGCAACGATTGGAGCGCGAAGTCTCCATCGGTTGGCAAAAGGAAAGCGAGCCGCACATCACCCTCGCCCGGCGCATCGGCTGACAATTTGACCACGCCGTTGTCTTTTTTTCGACGCGCTGCGACGAAAGCGTGACTTGCGCTGCACTATCGGTAGGACCATACTGTCTGCGCATGGTGGGAAGAGCGCGCCTTCCAAGTCCGCAAGACTTGCCAGCGTTCGGACGGTGAGCCTCCGGCCCGGCAGCATGCTTCTTCCTTCGTCACATGCCGGTCACTCGACGGATTTATGCGCGAGCAATCGCCTGTCCGTCGGCGATGTGTCGGCGTAGCCGAGAACCGAACGGACGCATGCTCGATCTCTTGCCACACTCCGAGCCTGACGGACTCCCCGAGACCGGCGCGCAAAGCTTGTGGAAGGATCGGTTGCGGCGCGCCGATCTCGCCGCGGTCCGCGTCATATCGCGTTCGGCGCGCCCGAAAGTCGGCCGCGCCTCGGCAATTGCGATCAGCAAGCTCGGCAATAGCTGGCTCTATCTGATCATCGTCTCGATCGTCTTCGAAGGCCTGGGGCGCACCGGCTTCCGCGTCGTTTTCGTCGGCGCGTTGAACGTCGGGCTGTTGCATTGCATGTTTCCCTACATCAAGCGGTGGATCGGCCGGCCGCGGCCGTTCCGCGTCGATCCGCGCCTGCCTTCCTTGCTGGCGGTCCTCGACGAACATTCGTTTCCGAGCGGACACGCCATGACGCTCTCCGGCGTATTGGTGCCGGTCGTGCTCGTCTGGCCGGCGGCGGCGATCTCTGCGGCAACGCTCATGGTGCTGATGGCTTGGTCGCGCATCGCCACCGGCCATCATTATCCTAGCGATATCGTCGCCGGCGCCGTTCTCGGCGTCCTTCTCGCCTACCCGATCTCGACCTGCATCTTGGCGATCTGGTAGTCGCAAAGCGTCATGCGACGCTCTGCGCCACCGGGGCTCGCGCGATGCCGAGCCTCTCGAGTTCCCGCGCGACGCGCAGCACGAGATCCTCGCGCCAGGGCGGCCCGATTACCTGCACGCCGATCGGCAGGGGCTGGCCTTCGCTGAATACGGGAACCGTTACGACCGGCAGGCCGATGAACGAGATCGGCTGCGTATAAATGCCGAGATTGGCACGGACCGATACGTCCGCGCCGTCGAGGTTCACGAGCTTCTGTCCGGAAAGCGGCGCTCGACAAGGCGTTGCAGGCGCTAGCACGATATCGACCTCGGCGAAGATCGCCGCCGCGCGATCCCGAAACCACGTGCGGAATTTCTGCGCTTTCACGATACTCCCGGCGGGAATCATCGCGCCTGCCAAGAGGCGGTCGCGCACCGCGGGGTCGAAATCGCTCGGCCTGCGGCGCAGCCGCTCGACATGCAATGCGGCGCCTTCTGCAGCGGTGATGAGATACGCGGCGGCGCGCGCCTCCTGCGCACCTGGGAAAACCACTTCGCGTTTCGCGCCCAGAGCCGTGGCGATCCGATCGACCGCCGCGAAGGCTTCCGGTCTGCCGCCGCGGCGAAAATAATCGCCGGCAACCGCAATGCGCAGATCCTTCGCGCCTTCCGGAACGTGCGGCGAGATTGGCTCGACCTCGCGCTGCGCGCAAGCCTTGTCCGCGGGATCGCTGCCCTGCATCGTGTCATAGACGGCAGCGAGATCGGCGGCGCAACGCGCCAGTACGCCGACATGATCGAGGCTCGCGCAAAACGGATAGACGCCGTTTCGCGACAGGCGCCCGTATGTCGGCTTCAGCCCGAAAAGCCCGCAGAGCGAAGCGGGCACGCGGATTGATCCGTTCGTGTCGGTACCGAGCGCGAAAGAAGCCATGCCGGAAGCCACCGCCGCAGCCGAACCGCCCGACGATCCGCCGGTCATATGGCGCGGATCGTGGGGGTTCAGCGAATTGCCGTCATGCACGTTCTCGCCCGTGAACCCATAGGCGTATTCGTCCATATTGAGCGCGCCGAGAAGAACGGCGCCGGCCGCGTCGAGCCGACGGATGACGAGTGCATCGGACCCGGCCGGCGGATCGTCGCCGGCAATCGCCGCGCCGGCGCGCGTCGTCAGCCCCGCGATATCGTAAAGGTTCTTGACCGCGAAAGGTGCGCCGGCAAGCGGACCCAGCACCTGCCCCGCGGCGCGGTCCGCATCGATGGTCGCCGCCTTGGCGAGCGCGCGCCCGCGCGCGACATTCGTGAAAGCGTTGAGCTTTGGGTCGAGCGCGGCGATGCGAGCGAGCATTGTTTCGATCACTTCGCGCGCGGTAGCTTCGCCCGAAACGATTGCCGCCGTGATTTCGCAAGCCGTCGCGCGGCGCGGATCCATGCGCACCGCTCAAGCCTCGAAGACGGCGGCGGGCTCGACGCGGTCGTCGAGCGGAAAATCGGCGACGAACTGCATCTGCCGCGCGATCACGCGCAGATTGGCGATGATCTCGGCGCGGTCGCCGGCTTCAATCGGCAGATCGAGCAAATCTGCCATGGCGTCGCACCAGGCGCAGAGAGTGGCTTCGCTAACGTCGTGGCCCATGCGCGGAGAGAATCACCTACTCCGCTGCCGTCTTCAAGCTTTCTCGAATGGTGGCGCGCAGAACGTCGATCGGCGCGAGCGCGCCGGCCCGCTCGGTATGCCAAAAGGTCCAGCCGTTGCAGGCCGGAAGGCCCTGCGCCAAAGCGCCGACCTTGTGGATCGAACCGACGATCGAGAGCGAGCCGGCGAGCGCCAGCGTTCCGTCGGCGCGCACCAGGGCGCGATGCCGCTTGCGCTCATCGACGAGAATTTCGCCGGCCTCGACGAGTCCCGCTTCGACGACCGAAGCAAAGGCGACGCGCGGTTGCGAGCGTCTGCTGGGCGCCGTGGCGACTGCCGCCTCGGGCAACGGCGCTACCGCGGCGATGCGGGCCCGCGCCACCGCCGCATAAGCCGCGTCGCGTTCGATGCCGATGCAGCCGCGGCCGAGCCGTTTGGCGACGGCGCCGGTCGTGCCGGAGCCGAAGAAAGGATCGAGAACGACATCGCCGGCATTGGAAGCGGCGAGCAGCACGCGCGAAAGCAACGCCTCGGGCTTCTGAGTCGGATGCGTCTTGCCGCCCGATTTGTTCTTCAGCCGCTCGGCTCCGGTACAGAGCGGCAGAAACCAATCGGAGCGCATCTGGCAATCCTCGTTACCGGCCTTCAGCGCCTCGTAATGGAACGTATAGGACTTGGCCGAGGCGCTTTTCGCCGCCCAGATCAACGTCTCATGCGCGTTGGTGAACCGCCGGCCGCGGAAATTCGGCATCGGATTGGCCTTGCGCCAGATGATGTCGTTCAGGATCCAGAAGCCGAGGTCCTGAAGAATGGCGCCGACGCGGAAGATGTTGTGATACGAGCCGATCACGAAAATCGTCGCGTTCTCTTTCATCACGCGGCGCACGGCGGAGAGCCAAGCGCGGGTGAAGGAATCGTACTCCGCGAAACTTGAAAACTTGTCCCAATCTTCGTCGACCGCATCGACCAGGCTCTGGTCCGGCCGCGACAGGCTTTGTTCGAGCTGCAGATTATAGGGCGGATCGGCGAAGACGAGATCGACGCTCTCGGCGGGAAGCCGCGCCAGTTTCTCGATGCAATCGCCGACGAGGATCTGCCGGAACGACGCTGGCACGGCCGGGAGCCCCGCCTTAAAAGTCTCAGTACGCCTGACCTGAAGCTGAGACTTCGGGCCGCCCCTCCCGGCACGTGCGATACGCATAAACACCACCGGCTACGCGACGAACGGCGCCACTCTGCGCGCGCTCCGGTAAAATCGGCGTTTAGGGTGGTGCGGGAGCGCTGTCCCTTTTCAGAACGAATTGATTAACAATGGATTTTACTCGGCTGCCGGCCGGAACGGCGAGAAGCTCAGCCGGTGGTACGGGCAAGGACCGTGTTTGGCGATCGCCAAAAGATGCTCCTCGGTCGAATAGCCGACGTGGCGGCTGAACCCATAGACCGGATAGACGCTGCAGAGCCGCCGCATCAGCCGGTCGCGCGTCACCTTGGCGACGATCGAAGCGGCGGCGATCGAAATCGATTTGGCGTCGCCATCGACGATCGTCTCGCCCGCACAGCAGAGCGAGGCCGGCAGGTCGTTGCCGTCGATGAACACGTGACGCGGCGCGACGGCGAGCGCGGCGAGCGCGCGGCGCATCGCCAGAAGACTTGCCTGTCTTATGTTGATGCGGTCGATCTCGGCGGCGCTGACGAAGGCGACGGCGACGGCGATCGAGCGCTCCAGAATCGTTTCATAAAGCTCTTCGCGCGTTTCGCGTTCGAGCAGTTTCGAATCGTTGACGCCTTTCGGCAGACGCTCGGGATCGAGAATGACCGCCGCCGCGGCCACGGGGCCGGCGAGCGGGCCGCGTCCGACCTCGTCCACGCCGGCAACCGGCCAAACGCCGCTCTTGGCCAGTGTTCGCTCGCGGCGGAAGTGAGGGAGCGCCTGCTGCATGGCCAGACTCTCGTGGTGCCGGGCAGGAGATTCGTCGGCCCCGGATACTGCTTAACGCAGCATGGCTGCGAGATCTGTCAAGTCGGGACCACGGGCGGAGTCTTCAAACTTGGGAATCCTGATGCCCGGTTGTCCGGCCATCCACGCATTTCCAGAGAAATTCCGAGGGAGAGGGCATTCCTCGGTGCGGGATGGCCGGACGGGGGCACCTCACAGTAAGCGCAGTTGCTGGCCGGCCCGCGCCGGCGGCACGAACAGATCGTGGCGCAATTTGAGCTTGTTCCGGCCGAAGCCGAGTTTTACCGCCGCGGCCTCAAAACGCCGCCCGATCATCCACGCATAGGGCCCGGTACCGGTCATCCTTTTGCCGAAGGTCGAATCGTATTTCTTGCCGTCGCGCGTCGAACGGACGAGCGAGAGAATATGGCGCGCCTTGTCCGGATAATGCGCGGTAAGCCATTCGCTGAAGAGGTCGTGGAGTTCGAGCGGCAGGCGCAGCATGACATAGCCCGCCTCGCGCACGCCGATCGCCTTGGCACGCGCCAGAATGGATTCGATCTCCGAGTCGTTCAACGCCGGAATGATCGGCGCGACCATCACGCAGGTCGGCACGCCCGCCTCGGCAAGCGCGTTCAAGGTGGCGAGCCGCTTTTCAGGCGTGGCGGCGCGCGGCTCCATTTTGCGTGCCAGAACGGGATCGAGCGTCGTCACCGACAGGGCGACTTTGACCAAGCCTTTCTGCGCCATCGGCACGAGCAGATCGAGGTCGCGCAGCACCAGCGCCGATTTGGTCACGATGCCGACCGGATGCTGGGCGCGCGCCAGAACTTCGAGAACCTGGCGCATCAGCCTATGCTGGCGCTCGATCGGCTGATAGGGGTCGGTGTTGGTGCCGATGGCGATCGTGCGCGGCGTATAGTTCTTGGCGGCAAGTTCGCGCTCGAGCAGGCTCGCGGCGTCCGGCTTGGCGAAGAGCTTGCTTTCGAAGTCGAGCCCCGGCGACAATCCCATATAGGCGTGGGTCGGGCGGGCGAAACAATAGACGCAGCCGTGTTCGCAGCCTCGATATGGATTGATCGAACGATCGAAAGAAATGTCGGGCGAATCATTGCGGGCGATGATGGTCTTCGGCCGCTCGAGCGTGACCGTGGTTGCAAGTTGCGCTTCCGGCTCTTGGCCGCCCCAGCCGTCGTCGATGGGAACATAGGCGTGAAGCTCGAACCTGCCGCTTTCGTTGGATTGCGCGCCGCGGCCGCGCCGCAGGTTCAGGAGCGTTTGCTGCGCATCGGCGCTGCGGCTCGGGGCGCGAAAGCGCTCGACATAGGCGGTAGCAGGCATCGGGGACTTTCTCGGGCCA
>JASHSW010000155.1 GCA_030038595.1 Methylovirgula sp. | reverse complement strand
ACCGTCGCAAAACATTGGCCGTGCACCAACCTTTGCTCGCCCGAGTTCAGCCGCAGGATCACATAGCCCTGGTCGCGCCCGACGATCTGCGCGAACGTTCCGGCGGCGCGCACCATCGCGGCACCTTTGCCTCGTTTCAGCTCGACGTTATGAACCATGGTGCCGACCGGCATGTTCGACATCGGCATCGCATTGCCGGGCTTCACGTCCACCTGTTGGCCGGAGACGACCTCGTCGCCTACACCGAGCCGCTGCGGAGCCAAGATGTAGGAAAGCTCGCCGTCCGCGTAGCGGATGAGCGCGATAAAGGAGGTGCGGTTCGGATCGTATTCGATCCGCTCGACCTTCGCCGGCACGTCCAGCTTGCGGCGCTTGAAATCGATGACCCGGTAGCTCCGCTTGTGGCCGCCGCCGCGGAAGCGCACGGTGATGCGGCCGAGGTTGTTGCGGCCGCCCGTCGAGGCCTTGCCCTCGGTCAGATGTTTGACCGGCTTGCCCTTGTAGAGCTCCGAGCGATCGACGATCACCAGCTGGCGAAGGCCCGGGGTAACCGGCTTGAATGTCTTCAGCGCCATCTTCTAAAGCCCCGTGGTCACGTCGATGCTGTGGCCTTCGGCCAAGGTCACGACCGCCCTTTTGACGTCGGACTGAACGCCGCGCACGCCCTTGAACGTTTTTCTCTTGCCCTTGCGTACCAGCGTATTGACGGCTTCGACCTTGACGTCGAACAGCCGCTCGATCGCCGCTTTGATCTGCGCCTTCGTCGCCTCCTTGCGGACGCGGAAGATAACCTTGTTGTGTTCGGACGCCGCCGTGGCTTTCTCCGTGATGACCGGTGCAACAATCAGGTCATAATGGCGCGCATCGGCGAATTTGCTGGGCGGGCTCATGCGAATCGCGCCTCCAGCGCATCGATGGCCGCCTTGGTGAGAACAAGCTTCTCGCGGCGCAGAATATCGTAAACATTGATTCCTTGGACCGGCAGCACGTCGACTTCGGGGATCGAACGCGCCGCCTGGAGGAAATTGATTTTCAGCGCGGCGCCATCGACGATCAACGCATTGGTGAGACCGAGCTTGGCGAAGTTCGCTTTCAGGCTCTTGGTCTTCGGCTCGGCAATATCGGCGTTGGCCCAGACTATGATCCCGCCGTCTTTGGCTTTGGCCGAAAGCGCGTGTTTCAAAGCGAGTGCCCGTACCTTCTTCGGCAGATCGTGGGCGTGCGAGCGCACCACCGGACCGAAGGCGCGTCCTCCGCCGCGGAACTGCGGCACCCGCGCCGAGCCGTGACGGGCGTTGCCCGTTCCTTTCTGCCGGTACATCTTCTTGCCGGTACGGGCGATCTCGCCGCGTCCCTTCGTCTTGTGCGTGCCGACGCGGCGCTTGGCGAGCTGATAGCGCACCATGCGGGCGAGAATGTCGGGACGCGGTTCGAGACCGAAGATCGCGTCGCTTAGCTCGACCGAGCCGGCTTTTTTGCCGTCGAGAGAGGTGATGTCGATCTTCACGGCGCGGCCTCCTCCGCTACCGCCGGTTCGGCCGCTGACGCAGTCGCCTCGCCGTTCGCCTCGCCCGCCAGCCGGTATTTGCCGGGCCGCGGCGCCTCTTTCGGAAGAGCTTTCTTCACCGCGTCGCGCACGTAGATGAAACCGCCGCGCATGCCGGGCACGGCGCCTTCGACCAGGATCAAGCCGCGGTCGACGTCGGTCTGCACGACGCGCAAATTGAGGGTCGTGACCCGTTCGACGCCCATGTGACCGGCCATTTTCTTGTTCTTGAACGTCTTGCCCGGGTCTTGCCGGCCCCCGGTCGAGCCCAGCGAGCGGTGCGAGATCGACACGCCGTGGCTGGCGCGCAGGCCGCCGAAATTCCACCGCTTCATGCCGCCGGCGAAGCCCTTGCCGATGCTCGT
Organism: Methylovirgula sp.; assembly: GCA_030038595.1. Classification (GTDB taxonomy): domain Bacteria; phylum Pseudomonadota; class Alphaproteobacteria; order Rhizobiales; family Beijerinckiaceae; genus Methylovirgula. The sequence continues at coordinate 645 of JASHSW010000155.1, read as the reverse complement.
GCCCGTCACGTCCACGAACTGCCCGACCACGAAATGATCCGCGGTGATTTCGGCGCCGACCGGCAGAAGCGCGGCCTCCTCGACGCGGAATTCGGCGAGTTTCAGTTTCGGCTCGACCTTGGCGACGGCGAACCGGCTGCGTTCGGCCTTCGAGACGTTCTTTACCTTGGCGCGGCCGACGCCGAGCTGCACGGCCGTGTAGCCGTTGTGCTCCTTGGTCCGCTGCGCGATGACCTGGCAGCCGTCGAGCTTCAAGACGGTGACCGGCACGTGTTCGCCGGCGTCGTTAAAGACGCGGGTCATGCCGAGCTTTTGCGCAATAACGCCTGACCGCATAGCTCCATCCTAAAGCTTGATTTCGACATCGACGCCGGCCGCGAGGTCGAGCTTCATCAAAGCATCGACCGTCTGCGGCGTCGGATCGACGATGTCGAGCACGCGCTTGTGGGTTCGGATTTCGAACTGCTCGCGGCTCTTCTTGTCGATGTGCGGCGAGCGGTTCACCGTGAATTTCTCGATCTTGGTGGGAAGCGGAATCGGGCCGCGCACCTGCGCACCGGTGCGCTTCGCCGTCGAGACAATCTCCTTCGTCGACGAATCGAGGATCCGGTGATCGAACGCCTTGAGGCGAATGCGGATGTTCTG
>JASHSW010000154.1 GCA_030038595.1 Methylovirgula sp. | reverse complement strand
GTTTTGTTGCCCGGCCCTCTGAATTGGGGCAAAAGGCGCGACCGGGCGGTTCGCCCCTTAGGCTCGCATCCATGCAGCACCTCTTGCGCGTCGGCGTCGCCGGACTCGGCACCGTGGGTCTTGCCGTGCTGGCGCTTCTCGAGCGTCAGGCCGCGGGCTTGGCGGCGCGCTCCGGCCGCAAGATTGCGGTCGTAGCGGTTGCCGCGAAGGAGACCCGCAAGGAGCGCGGCCGCGACCTCTCGCGCTTTCAATGGTTCGACGATGCCGCCAAGCTCGCCGCCTCGCCCGACATCGATCTCTTTGTCGAATTGATCGGCGGCGCGGACGGACCGGCGTTGGCCGCAATCGAGGCGTCGCTCAGCGCCGGCAAATCCGTCGTGACCGCCAACAAGGCGCTCATCGCCAAGCACGGCATGCGGCTTGCCGCATTGGCGGAGCAAAAGGGCGTCGAGCTCGGCTTCGAAGCCTCGGTTGCCGGCGGCATTCCAATCGTAAAAGCGTTGCGCGAAGATCTCGCCGGCAATGCGATTTCGCGCGTCTATGGAATCCTCAACGGCACCTGCAATTACATCCTGTCGCGGATGGAGGCCGAGCATTTGCCGTTCGCCGAATGTCTCGGCGAGGCGCAGCGGCTCGGCTACGCCGAGGCCGACCCGAGTTTCGATATCGGCGGCCTCGATACGGCGCACAAACTGGCGATCCTGACCGCGCTCGCCTTCGGCACGCGCATCGATCCGGATGCGATCGCCATCGAAGGGATCAAGGACATCTCTCTCGCCGACATCGACGCGGCGGCGGAACTGGGATTCCGGATCAAGCTGCTCGGCGTCGCGGCGCGCACCAGCGCCGGTATCGAGCAGCGCGTCCATCCGACCATGGTGCCGCGCTCTTCGGCCATCGCCCAGGTGATGGGCGTCGCCAACGCGGTGACGATCGATGCCGACGCGGTGCATGAGCTGACGCTCATCGGGCCGGGCGCCGGCGGCGAAGCGACCGCCTCGGCCGTGGTCGCCGACATCGTCGATATCACCAAGGGGTTGCGCACGCCGCCGTTCGGCGTGCCGGTCGCGGCGCTCGCGCCGCTCGAGCGCGCCCCGATCCCCATGCACGAAGGCGGCTACTATATCCGGCTTTCCGTCTACGACCGGCCGGGCGCCGCGGCGGCAATCGCGGCGCGCATGGCGGAACGCTCGATCTCGCTCGAGAGCATCGTGCAGCGCCGCCGCCCCGGCGAGCACGGCAAGCCTGCGGCGGTGCCGGTAATTCTGATCACGCATGCGACCTACGAGAAGCTGATCCGCGAGGCGTTGGCCGCCGTGGTCGGCGACGGATTTGTCGCCGAACCGCCGCAATTGATCCGCATCGAGCGGGGGTAAAGGAGCTTCAAGGGCTCTTCATCCCTCGAGATGCGCTCCCGCGGAGCGCTGCTCAGGATGAAGGAAGTTATTGTTGCAAAGTTCCTCATGCCGAGGAGGCGGCGAAGCCGCCGTCTCGAAGCATCGGAAAACGGAAGGCAGCTTTGGTCGACCTCGTAGTCACGAGCAAAGAAATCATCGACCGGATTCTGACGCTCGAACTCGTCCGCGTGACGGAACGCGCCGCCGTTGCCGCGGCTCGGCTGCGCGGCTGCGGCGACGAGAAAGCAGCCGATCAGGCGGCGGTCGATGCCATGCGGCGCGAACTGCAACGTCTGCCGATCGATGGCACGGTAGTGATCGGCGAGGGCGAGCGCGACGCGGCGCCGATGCTCTATATCGGCGAGAGGCTCGGCACGTTGAAAGGCCCGCAGGTAGATATCGCCGTCGATCCGCTCGAAGGCACCACGCTCTGCGCGCGCGACATGCCGGGCTCGATCGCGGTGATGGCGATGGCGACCGGCGGCTCGCTGCTGCATGCGCCGGATGTATACATGGAGAAGATCGCAATCGGCCCCGGCTACCCGCAAGGCGTCGTCGATCTCGACAAGACGCCGGAAGAGAACATCCGTGCGCTCGCAAAAGCCAAAGGCGTAAAGCCGAGCGAGATCGCTGTGCTCGTCCTCGATCGGCCGCGCCACCAGGCGATTATCGACGATTGCCGGCGGGTCGGCGCGGCACTGCGCATCATTCCGGACGGCGACATCGCCGGCGTCATCTTTACGACGCGGCCGGAAGAGACCGGCATCGATCTCTATCTCGGTATCGGCGGCGCACCCGAAGGTGTCCTCGCGGCGGCGGCGCTTCGCTGCGTCGGCGGGCAGATGCAGGGGCGGCTCATTCTCGACACGCTCGAGAAAATCGAGCGCGCCGCCAAAATGGGCGTCAGCGATCCGCGCCGCAAATACGACATGAAGGAACTTGCCGCCGGCGATGTCATCGTTTCTTTGACCGGGGTTACCGACGGAGCGCTGCTCGGCGGCGTCAAATTCGGCAAAAAAGTCATTCGCACGGAAACGTTGATCTATCGTTCGGTAACCGGCACGGTGCGCAAAATCGCCGCCGAGCACCGCGAGATGGGAAAATTCAAGTTGGAGTGAAAGCGGTCGCGTAGCCGTCACGAGAGCGTCATGGCGTCTGCATGAAGCCGCGGCAGAATCCTGCCGCGGCTTCATGCGTCAAGGGAGATCATCAATGTCGAGCAACGCCAAGGTCGAGCATCACGAAGCGGCCGCCGAACATCACGAACACGCGGCAAAACATCATCGCGAGGCGGCGAAGCATCACAGGCAAGGCGATCACGAGAAAGCGGGACATCATGCACATGTCGCGCACGGCCACACAATGCATGCGGCGCACCATGCTGCCGAAGCATCGAAACACCATGCCGACGTGCATGGGTCCGACATATAGGCCCACGCATTCCGGACGAGACCGCAAAGCGGGCGAAGACCCGGGATCCAGAAGCGCGTTTTCGGCTCTGGTTCCCGGCCGGTCCGCGGATCGAGTCAGGGCACCGACGGCTCCTTCCTTGTCGGGAAGGATCATTCCCCGGCGACCAGTTGCTTTTGCTTCTGCGGCGTCTTCCGGTGGCCTACGCGGCGGGTGAGAAGCCCATTGAACCGGTCCATGTAAATATACGTGACCGGCGTCGTAAACAGCGTCAGGGCCTGCGAGACGATGAGGCCGCCAACCACCGCGACGCCGAGCGGCTGGCGCAGATCGGCCCCGGCCCCGATGCCGATGGCAATCGGCAGCGTGCCGAAGAGCGCCGACATGGTGGTCATCATGATCGGCCGGAAACGCAGCACCGCGGCTTCGTAAATCGCCTTCTCCGGCAACATGCCTTCGTTGCGTTCGCGCACCAGCGCGAAGTCGATCATCATGATCGCGTTCTTTTTCACGATGCCGATCAGCATGATGAGGCCGATGATCGCCATCATCGTCAGGTCGAAGTGAAAGAGCGAAAGGAAGATCAGCGCGCCTACCGTCGCCGACGGCAGGCTCAAAAGGATCGTGAACGGATGGATGAAGCTCTCATAGAGAATGCCAAGCACGATGTAGACCGCAAACAACGCCGCCGCGATGAGCAGAGGCTGGGTTGACAGCGATCTCTGGAACTCCGACGCGGTGCCTTGGAACGAAGTCTGGATCGTCTCGGGCAGATGGACTTCGGCGGCGGCCTTTTTGATCGCCTCGACGGCCTGGCCGAGCGAGGTGCCCGGCGCCAGATTGAAGGAGATCGTCACCGCCGGGAATTGCCCCAGGTGGTTCACGGAGATCAGCGCCGGCACCCGCTTCAAATGGGTGAACTGGCTGATCGGAACGAGCGCGCCGCCGGAGCCGCGCACATAGAGCCGCGACAGGGCCGAAATATCCTGCTGGTATTGCGGCTCGACCTCGATGACGATGTGATAGGTGTTGAGCGGCGCATAGAGCTGCGTCACGAAAGGCTGCCCGAAGGCGTCGGAGAGCGTCTGCTGGATGGTCGTGATGTCGACGCCGAGCCGAGCCGCGGCGTCGCGGTCGATGTCGATCATCAGTTCCGGACTGCCGCTCTGCTGGTCGCTGGCGACCTCCTCCAATTCGGGCAGCGATTTCAATTTATCGAGCATCTTCGGCGCCCAACGGTTCAGTTCGCCGAGATTGGTGTCTTCGAGCGTATATTGATACTGCGTGCGGGTGAGATGCGCGCCGACCCGGATATCCTGGATCGATTGCAGATATGTCGAGATGCCGGGCACGGCGGCGAGTTTGGGCTGCAACCGCTCGATCACCTGGTCGGCGGTGGCCGAGCGCTGGTCGTAGGGTTTCAGGACGATGAACATGCGTCCCGTGTTCATGCCCGCACTCGAAGACCCCCCGATGAACGAGCCGAAGTGCGCGACAGCCGGATCGGCGAGGATGATTCGAGCAGCCGCTTTTTGACGCTGCTCCATGCCGGCGAAAGAAATGTCCTGATCCGCCTGGGTGAAACCGAAGATCATGCCGGTGTCTTCCTGGGGAAAGAAGCCTTTCGGCATCACCACGAAGAGCCAGGCGGAGAGGCCGATGAGCGCGAGATTGAGCAGCATCACGCTGCGCTTATGACGCAGCGAAAACTTCAGAACCTGCTCATAGCGATGAATTACCGCCTCATAGGCTCGCTCGCTCGCCGCGTAGATGCGGCCATGCCGCATCGTGCGCGGATTTCTGAGGACCAGCGAACTCATCATCGGCGAGAGCGTCAGAGCGATGATCGCGGAGAGCACGACGGCGACCGTGACGGTGACGCCGAATTCGCGAAACAGTCGCCCGACGATGCCGCCCATGAAGAGCAGGGGGATGAACACCGCGACGAGCGAGACGGTGATCGAGACGATGGTGAAGCCGATTTCTTTTGCGCCGACCAGCGCCGCCTCGAAGCGGTTCAGCCCTTCCTCCATGTGCCGAAAGACGTTTTCGAGCATCACGATCGCGTCGTCGACGACGAGACCGACGGCGAGCGTCAACGCCATCAAGGAAAGATTGTCGAGGCTGTAGCCGAGCAGATACATCACCCCAAACGTGCCGGTGAGCGACAGCGGCACGGTGACGGCGGGGATGAGCGTCGCCCAGACGTTGCGGAGGAAGATGAAGATGACGACGACTACCAGAAAGATCGTCCCCATCAGCGTCAATTTCACATCGGTGAAGCTTTCCCGGATCGAGATCGACCGGTCGCTGATGATCGAAACTCTCACCGAGGGCGGAATGGACGCCTGCAGGTGGGGCAGTTGCGCCTTGATCTGATCGACGAGCGCGATCGTGTTGGCGTTCGGCTGCCGCCAAATGCCGATCAGCTCACCCCTTTGCATCCCGACCCAGCTCGCCTGCAGCGGGCTCTCCGAGCCGGCCACCACTTTGGCAATATCGCTGACCCGTACCGGAGCGCCGTTGCGATAGGTCACAATCTGTCGTCCGATTGCCTTCGGCGAGAAGAGTTGGCCGTTGGTGCCGATCTGATAGGATTGATGCGGCCCTTGCAGCGTGCCGACCGGCAAGTCGGCGGTGTTGTTGGCCACTGCGTTGGCGACTTGATCGAGGCCCAGGCCGCGCGAGGCGAGCGCCAACGGATTGATCATGATCGTCGGCGCAAATTTCTGCTCGCCGAAAATGACCACTTGACCGATCCCGTCGAGCGACGAAATGCGCTGGGCGAGATCGAGATCGGCATATTGGTCAAGCTCAGTCAGCGGCATGGCCTTCGAGGTCAACCCCAGGACGAGGATCGGCTTGTCGGCGGGGTTGACCTTGCGGTAGGTCGGCGGAGTCGGCAGGTTCTTCGGCAGATAGCCTTGCGCAGCATTGATCGCCGACTGCACATCGCCGGCGGCGCCGTCGATGTTGCGCGAGAGATCGAATTCGAGCGTGATCGCGGTCGAACCCAGGACGCTCGTCGAGGTGATCTCATTGACGCCGGGGAGCTGCGCGAACTGACGCTCGAGCGGCTGGGCGACGGAGGAAGCCATCGTCTCCGGATCGGCGCCCGGCAGGCTCGCCGTGACGACGATCGTCGGATAATCGACCGACGGCAACGCGGCGACCGGGAGCAGATTGTAGCCGATGATCCCGCCGACGAGCAGCGCCGTCATCAACAGCGTTGTCGCGATCGGCCGACGGATGAAGACCGCCGAGATGTTCATGGGTCTTCCTCGACGCCGAGCGGCGCGGCACCGTGTTCGCCACCCGTCGGCGTGCCGGTCGCTTGGCTCGCCTGCACCTTCGTGCCTTCATCGAGCCGGTACTCTCCGGCGACGACCACGCGTTCGCCGGCCTTGAGCCCGGCGCCGACGAGCGCCTGGTTGTTCTCGGTCTGGGTGACGGTGATCGGCCGCATGTGCACCTTCGAATCGTCGCCGACCACGTAAGCGAACGCTCCGTTCGGGCCCGTCTGGATCGCCGCCGTCGGCACGGTGACGCCGTCATGCACAGTGTGCAGCACGAGATGCGCGTTGACGAATTGGCCGGGCCACAAGGACCTGTCTTTGTTGGCGAATTCTGCCTTGAGCTGCACCGTTCCGGTGTTCTGATTGACGGAATTGTCGACAAGATCGAGGACGCCCGCGGCGATCTCTTTTTGGTCGTTGGAAGCATAGGCCAAGACGCGCAGGCGACTATCGGCCATGGCCTCGCGAACCCGTCCGATATCCGCTTCCGGCAAGGTGAAGATGATGTAGATCGGCTCGATCTGCGTGACGACGACGAGCGTCTGCGTGCTGTTGGCCTGGATCATCACGCCGAGATCGACCTTCCGGATCCCGGTCACACCGTCGACCGGCGAG
>JASHSW010000019.1 GCA_030038595.1 Methylovirgula sp. | reverse complement strand
CAGCGCATGCATGTCGTCGCATTGGTCAACCAGAAGGGCGGATCCGGCAAAAGCACGCTGACCGCGTGCCTTGCGGTGGCGGCGTGCGAGGCCGGCGGACGCGTCTTCCTAATCGACATGGATCCGCAGAAATCGTTGACCAAATGGGGCTACCGGCGGCACGACAAGGACCTGCCGGTCGAATCGGTCGGCGCGGCGAAACTCGGCAGTGCGCTTGCCGCCCTCGCCGACCGCCGCGTAACCCTCGTCCTCATCGACACGCCGGCAACCGATTCGCCGGCCGCCGATGCGGCGATGCGTTCCGCCGATCTCTGCCTCATTCCGGCGAGGCCGACCATCTTCGACATCTGGTCGAGCGAAGTGACGCGCGGCAAGCTGAAGACGTTGAGCAAGGAATACGCCTTCGTCCTCACCCAATGTCCGGCGATGCGCGAAAGCCAGCGCGTCAGCGACGGCGCCGCGGCGCTCGAGGCGATGGGCGGACTGCTGCGCCCCTTTATCGGCGCGCGCGTCGATTACCAGGAAGCGACGCGCGAAGGACGCGGCGTGACCGAAATCGACGGCAAGGCGGCCGAGGAAATGCGCCAGCTCTGGGCCTCGCTACAGCGCCGCCTGGCGCGCTGCACGCCGCGCGATAGGCTGCACCCCGATCCTTGCGAGCAGCCGCAGGCCGCTCAGCCGCCGACCACGGTGGTGATGATCTGATCGCCGCGGCTAATGCTGATCTTCCAGAAATCGTGCTGAACGCTCGTCACCCTTTCGAGATCGCGCGTCGTCAGGATTTTCGTGTCGTTGACGGCGAGGACCACGTCTCCCTTTTGTAGGCTGAGTACGGCGGCGCGCGAATCTTCGTCGATATCGCTTATGACGACGCCCTGTTTTGCCGAGGGGAGCGAATATTCCTCGGCCACAGCCGGCGAAATATTGATGACGGTCGCACCCGCGAACGGCGAGTCGCCTTGAATCTTGATCGGATCGCGCGGCAGCTCGGGAGCGGTGACGAGCTTCACCGTCAGGATCAACGGTTTGCCGTCGCGGCGTACCGTCAGCGACGCGGTCGAACCGAGCGGCTTGGTCGCGAACCGATAGCTGAACGCCTCGACGTCCACCACAGGCTGCTGGTCGATGCCGGTAATGAGGTCGCCGTGTTGCAGGCCGGCCTCCGCGGCCGGGCTGTTGGGGGTGACTTCGGTAACGAGCACGCCGGCCGGACGATCAAGCCCGAGCGATTCGGCGATCTCTTTGGTGACGCTCTGCAGGCCCGCACCGAGCCAAGGACGTTTCACCTCTTTGCCGCCGCTCTTCGCCGTTGCGACGATGATTTTCACCATGTTGGAAGGGATGGCAAAGCCGATACCCACGGAACTCCCGGTTTGCGACACGATGGCGGAATTGATGCCGACAAGCCGTCCTTCCATATCGACGAGCGCGCCCCCGGAATTGCCTGGATTGATCGCTGCGTCGGTCTGGATGAAGAAGCCATAGTTCGAGATGCCTTCCTCGGTGCGGGCCAGCGCCGAAACGATGCCTTGCGTTACCGTCTCGCCGACCCCGAAGGGATCGCCGATCGCCAAGACGATGTCGCCGACCTCGAGGGCATCCGAATCATCGAATTCCATGTAGGGAAATGGACCGCCGCCGCCCTTCAGCCGCAGCACGGCGAGATCGGTGCGTTGGTCGCGCAAGACGATATCGGCCTCGAATTCGCGGCGGTCGGAAAGCGCCACCTTCACGTCGGTCATCCCGTTGATGACGTGATAGTTGGTGACGACCAGCCCGCTCGGATCGACGAGCACGCCCGAGCCGAGCGACTGGGCGGTGGGGCCGCCCGGCCGCAGCTCCGGGCTGTCGCCGAAGAAGTGCCGAAAAATCGGATCGTCGAAAAGCGGGTTGCGCGGCATCTGGTCGGTACGCGAAGCGTAGACGTTGACCACGGCGGGCGCCGCCTTTTTGACCACGGGTGCAAAGGACAGCGTGACTTCGGCGCGCGACTGCGGAACGGCGCGCTCGGCCGCCCGCGCCGGCGCTACGGCAAACGCGAACAGCGCCGCGAGCGCCAGAATTCGCGCGGCCGCCTTGCGGATGGGAACTATGCGGGTCACCCAAGCCTCGTCGATGCCTGTGGGCGGAAGGAAGGAAGCCGCGTCGACGGCGATTCGCATGTTCGTCGATTCCACTCCGGGTGTGGCGAAATTGCGGTGCGCTCAAGCCTGCCGCCCGATGCGCCCCAAATGCGTGTCGCCGAAAGCGGACGGATATTTGAGCCCGTAGGCGAGGGCCCGGTCGAAACCTATGTGGGCCAAAAAAATCAGGGCGATATGTTCGCCCAAGGGGGAGCCGAGCCAAGCGGCCGCCGCCAGAACCCCAAGCGGTCCGAGTGTCGTGTGCGCGGCATCATAGACCGCGGCGCCGGCGCGCGGCGAAAACAGATAGGCGAAAAACGTCAGATCCGGTGCGAGAAGCAGCAGGGCGAAAAGCGCCCACGACCCGCCGAGCCGCGCGTAGAGGAATACGGCACCCATCGCGATCGCTAGGCCTTCGAGGCGCAGAAGCAGTTTGGGGGCGCCGACGACCGCGCCCGGCATCTCGGTACTCACTCGGTTTCGGCGTCCGCCGCGATCGGGCCGGAATCCTGCCCCTTGGCCGCTTCGTCGCGATCGACGAATTCGATGACCGCCATCGCCGCGTTGTCGCCTTGCCGGAACCCCGCTTTCAGCACGCGGGTGTAGCCGCCATTGCGTGTCTTGTAGCGCGGCCCGAGCACGTCGAAGAGCTTTTTGACGAGATCGGCGTCCTTGACGCGCGCAATCGCCTGGCGGCGCGCATGCAGCCCCCCCCGCTTGCCGAGCGTCACGAGCTTCTCGACCACCGGGCGCAGGTCCTTCGCCTTCGGCAGCGTCGTGATGATCTGCTCATGCTTGATGAGCGCCTGCGCAAGATTGGCGAACATCGCCTTGCGATGTTCGTGGGTGCGGTTGAACCGGCGCTTGGCGCGACCGTGGTACATGGCGCTCTCCTTATGCGGCCGCCGTGCCAAGGAACGGCCGTCGATCATATCCCTCCTCGCCACGAGAAGATCATCTCGCGGCGAGACGGGCGGGCAAGACGCCATCCGGCGCTACGCCGCCTTCCCCTTAAAGAGGGGGAAACTAGTAATGCTCTTCGAAACGCTTGGCGAGTTCGTCGATGTTTTCAGGCGGCCAGCCGGTGACTTCCATACCGAGGTGAAGGCCCATCTGGGCGAGCACTTCCTTGATTTCGTTCAGCGACTTACGGCCGAAATTCGGGGTTCGCAGCATCTCCGCCTCGGTCTTCTGGATTAAATCGCCGATGTAGATGATGTTGTCGTTCTTCAAGCAGTTCGCCGAGCGCACCGAAAGCTCGAGCTCGTCGACCTTCTTGAGCAGCGCCGGATTGAAAGCGAGCTCGGGAATCGACGGCGCGACCTCCTCGCGGCGCGGTTCTTCGAAATTGACGAATACGTTGAGCTGATCCTGGAGAATGCGTGCCGCGTAAGCGACCGCGTCCTCGGGCGTGATTGCGCCGTTGGTCTCGATCTGCATGGTCAGCTTGTCGTAATCGAGAATCTGGCCTTCGCGGGTGTTCTCGACGCGGTAGCTCACTTTGCGCACCGGCGAATAGAGGCTGTCGATCGGGATCAAGCCGATCGGCGCATCCTCGCTCCGGTTGCGCTCCGCCGTCACGTAGCCCTTGCCGGTGTTGACGGTGAATTCCATACGGATCTCGGCGCCTTCGTCGAGAGTGCAGATGAC
>JASHSW010000153.1 GCA_030038595.1 Methylovirgula sp. | reverse complement strand
CAGGGCGCCGGCAAGCTCGCTGACCGTAAACTCGGGTGCGTTGGAGATCGGTTCCGACATGTCGTCAGAATGACGGATTTACACGCTGGAGGAAAGGGGCGCCGGCGCGGGGCCGGAGCGTAAGAATCATTGCTCTCGATGCGAAAATCGCCAAGCTTGCACGGCGATCATCGTGGGAGGGGACGACGAGCGAGCACTACGAGCATTACAAGAGCGTGCTGCTTTTTCTCGCCACGGCCGGGGTCGTGGCGCCGCTGTTTCGCCGTCTGAAGCTCAGCCCGATTCTCGGCTTTCTCGCGGCCGGCTTTTGCCTCGGTCCGTTCGGATTGGGGCGGTTTGCGCAAGGGGCAGCGACGCCCTCTTGGACGCCGGCTTGGCTTACCTCGGCTGCTTCCTATGCGACCTTCGACAATTTGGCGGAGATTGCGCCGCTTGCCGAGTTTGGCGTCGTCTTCCTGCTGTTCATGATCGGTCTTGAGTTGAGCTGGGAGCGGCTCGTGCGCCTGCGCGGGCTCGTCTTCGGCTTTGGAGCACTTCACGTCTTCGGCAGCGCCGCGGCGCTCGCCGGGCTCGCGCTGGCGTTCAAGCAAACGCCGCCGGCCGCCGTCATTCTCGGATTCGCATTGGCGCTTTCCTCCACCGCGATCGTCATCCCCGTGCTCGCCGACCGCAAGCGGCTCGCGACGCCGGCGGGGCGAGCGATTTTTTCCGTCCTTTTGTTTCAGGATCTGATGGTTGCGCCGCTGCTGTTTCTCATCGCGGCGTTCGGCTCGCTGCATGGCGGAGTCGGTACGCTGCTTGTCTACAACCTCTTGCCGGCCTTCCTCGGTATAGCCCTTGTCGTACTCGCCGGCCGGCTCGTCCTGCGGCCTTTGTTCCATATCGTCGCCGCGGCAGGCTCACCGGAATTCTTCATCGCCGCCTGCCTTCTTGTCGTAATCGGCACGGGCTTTGTTTCGGCGATATGCGGTCTCTCGATGGGGCTCGGCGCGCTGGTCGCCGGATTGCTGCTGGCCGAAACGGAATATCGCCGCCAGATCGAGGTGACGATCGATCCGTTTCGCGGGCTGTTGCTCGGTCTGTTCTTCGTCTCGGTCGGGGCAAATCTCGATCTCGAACTCATCTTCTCCGCGCCGCTGCGCACGTTGGGGCTCGCCGCTGCGATGGTTCTCGTCAAGGGCGCGATCACCTATGGCGTGGCGCGCAGCTTGCGTCTCGGCAACGCCATTGCCGCCGAAGCGGCGCTGATGCTGGGACCGGGCGGCGAATTCGCTTTCGTCATGGTCGCCGCTTCGATCGCCGCCAAGGCTCTGCCCGCGGATGTAGGCGCCGATGCCATGGTCGGCGTCACGCTTTCGATGTTTGCCATTCCGGTCTTCGGTGCGGTGGCGAGCCGTCTGCCGCGCCCGGCGCCCGACGCGGAGATCGCTCGGCTGCCGGCGGAGGAGGCAAGCGCGAACAAGGCGATCATCGTCGGCTACGGCCGGGTCGGGCAGCTGGTCGGGGAAATGTTGACGGCGCACAGGATCGGCTTCCTCGCGGTGGAAACGAATCCGGCACTCGTGCGGCGCTTCCGTCGGCAAGGCGTCGAGATCTTCTGGGGCGATGCTGCGCGCGCCGGGTTTCTCGAGCGCTGCGGGATCGGCAATGCGCGCGCCCTCGTCGTGACCATCGATTCGCCCGAGGCCTCGGAAGAAATCGTCGCGGCGGCGCGAGCGCTCGATCCCGAGCTAACGATCGTTGCCCGCGCCCGCGATTCGGAACACGCCAAGGTGCTCTACGAACTCGGCGTGACCGACGCGGTGCCGGAAACGGTCGAGGCAAGTCTTCAGCTCTCCGAGGCCGTACTCGTCGACCTCGGTATTCCAATGGGCTACGTGATCGCCTCGATCCATGCCAAGCGCGACGAATATCGCAAGCGGCTGCAACCGACGGAGACGGAAAAGAAGGAACGGCGTTGATGCCGAGTCAGGATCTTGGCGACGGCCATAATATCGGCTGCAAGGCGAGTGCGGCGCACATCCCGGCAATTTGCGCCACGATGAAGGCCGGGGCGCCGGAAGGCGCAATTCCCGCGAACGTGTCCGTGAAGGCGCGGGCGATCGTGACAGCCGGGTTGGCAAAAGATGTCGATGCGGTGAACCAATAGGCTGCAGTGATGTAGAGACCGACCGCATAGGCCGTTGCGGCCGGCGTGCGCGCCACACAGCCGAATATGGTCAGCAGAAGCCCGAAGGTTGCGATACCTTCCGAAAGCCACTGCGCCGGCCCGGTGCGCAGTGCGGTTGAAATCTGCCACGGCGGTAGCTCGAACATGAGATGCGCGGTCCATGTTCCGATGAGCGCACCGGAAAGTTGCGCAGCGACGTAAGCGAGGCAGTCCCGCCAAGATAGCCTGCGCTGTAGTGCAAATGCGATGCTCACGGCGGGATTTAGGTGTGCACCGGAAACCGGCCGGAAGATCAGAATGAGCACGACCAGGATCGCGCCTGTCGCTAGCGCGTTGGCGAGCAGCGCCAAGGCGACGTTTCCGGCCGCGAGCTTGGTTCCCATGATGCCCGAGCCGACGATTGTGGCGAGCAGAAATGCCGTTCCGAGCCCTTCGGCCAAGAACCGACGCGCTAGGTTCTCGCTCACGTTTCTCGCGTTGCGCCTTCGAGATTGCCGATCTCGCGCAGACGGCGGTGCAATGATAGTCGATCGATCGATGCCAGCGGCAGCGCGAGAAACAGGCTGATGCGATTGCGCAGGAACTTGAACGCCTGCACGAAGGCGCGTTCCTTGTCGATGTCGTTGCCTGTCACCGCGGCAGGATCTTCGATGCCCCAATGGGCGGTCATCGGCTGGCCAGGCCAGACGGGGCAGACTTCGCCCGCGGCGCTGTCGCAGACGGTGAATACAAAATCCATGATTGGCGCGCCGGGGGCGGCGAATTCATCCCAACTCTTGGAGCGAAAGCCGTCGATCGGATAGCCATACGAATCGAGCACCTTCAGCGCCAATGGGTTCACCGCGCCTTTGGGGCGGCTGCCGGCCGAGTAGGCATGGAAACGTCCCGCCCCATCCTTGCGCAGCATGCTTTCCCCGAGGATCGAACGGGCTGAATTGCCGGTGCAGAGAAAAAGTACGTTGAACGTCCGCTCAGACATCCGCGGAGACCTTCGGCGGACAACAAGGCGTCAGGGCGTCGATGATCGGCATACACAGATCCGACCGTCCGCCGCAGCAATCCTTGAGAAGGAACAGGACCAGGTCGCGCAAACGGGCGAGGTCGGCGCGATAGATGATCGAGCGGCTTTGCCGTTCGCCGCCGATCAGGCCGGCACGCGAAAGAACCGCGAGATGCGCCGACATCGTATTTTGCGGCACCGCCAAGAAGCGAGCGAGTTCGCCCGCCGGAATGCCGGCAGGTTCGCGGCGCACCAGCAAGCGAAAGGTCTCGAGCCGCGTGGGCTGCGCAAGCGCGGCGAATGCCTCCGTAGCTTCCATGTATTCCATATATCCAGAATAATAGATTTATAGGCTCGGATCAACTGTTGCGGCCTTTCAAGGCCTTGCATTGATTTTGCGTTGCGGTATGACCGAATTCGATGAATGCCCCGCATGCCCCCCTCATGCCGGCTCCCTCGCGGTTCGTCCGCGGGCTTGGCGAGATCGCCGCGCAATACGACGTAATTTTCTGCGACGTCTGGGGGGTCGTTCATAACGGCGCTGTTTATTTTCGCGACGCGACCGATGCGCTTGCCCGATTTCGCGCCCAAGGTGGGACCGTCATTCTCCTCACCAACGCGCCACGCCCGCGCCAACGCGTGACGGCGTTTCTCGACGGGCTCGGCGTGCCGCACGATGCTTATGACGGGGTTGTCACCGCGGGCGACGTCACCGTGTCATTGATCCTCGAACGCGGCGACCTGCCGCTGGCTCACATCGGGCCGCCGCAGGACGCGTCGCTCTTTGCCGAAGCCGAGACCCTGGCGGGCTCTCCGCTGCGTTTCCTGCCGCTGGAAGAAGCCGCCTATGTCGTCTGCATAGGCCTCGACGATCCCGAGCACGAAACGCTGGCCGATTACGAGCCGCGCCTTGCCGCCATGCGGGCCCAGGATGTCGAGTTCATCTGCGCCAATCCCGATATCGTCGTCGAAATGGGCGACAAGCTCGTCTATTGCGCCGGCGCCTTGGCCGAATCCTATGCCGCGATGGGCGGCCGGGTGATCCAGGCCGGCAAACCTTACCCGCAAATTTACGAATGCGGCCTGGCGCTGGCCGCGAATCTGCGCGGCGCGGAGACGGCGCGCTCCCGCATTCTCGGCATCGGCGATTCGGCGCAGACCGACATCAAGGGCGCCCAGGACCAGGGGCTTGCCACGTTGTTCGTCACGAACGGAATTCATCGCGCCGAATTGCATCGCCACGGCGCCGGGCTGGATGCGGCGGCATTTCGGCAATTCGTCGAGGGAACGGGAATTGCGCCGACGGCGGCAATCGCAGAACTCGTTTGGTGATCAAAAACGCCCGGCTCGGCTCGGACGGAGGCGCTCAGGCGGCGACCGGCGCAAAGACGGCGTCGATCTTTGCCTTGAGAGTCACTGCGTTGAAGGGTTTGACGATATAATGGTTGACGCCGGCTTTACGGGCGGCGACCACGTTGTCGGTCTTGGATTCTGCCGTAACCATGATGAACGGAATATCGGCTCGGTCCTTGAATTCACGCACCTTCTGAAGGAGTTGGAAACCGGTCATCGGCTCCATGTTCCAGTCGGAAATGATCAGCCCATAGTGCTGTTTTTCGATCTTGGCCAGCGCCTCGGCGCCATTCGAAGCTTCATCGACGTTCTCAAAACCGATCTGTTTCAAGAGGTTGCGGATGATGCGGACCATCGTCTGGTAGTCGTCGACGACAAGAATCGGTAGAGAGGGATCGATAATCATTTGCGTCTCCAAGCCGCAAGCCGGACGCTGCCAGATAGCAACATCGTCACGTCCGCGTAGGATTAAAACGTAGTCTCGCTTGCTATCCGGTTAATGGGAAGCTGTAGAAGCCGGGGCATTTCCATGGCCAAGGGAATTCGGCGGGTCTTTCCGGTTCGCGCACCGCCGTGACGAAAGTCGGCGCAGCGCGACAGGCGCTCCTCCCGGCTCCGCGGCCCAATTTTCCTCCATTTCTCGCATGGCGCCTTTGAAAAATTCCCGGCCGGAAAAAGACTTCACCATTGTCGTCGATCCCGATATTCCGCCCGCGCGGCTCCGAGGTGCGGTGATGGCGATCGGTAATTTCGACGGCGTGCATCGCGGTCATGCCGCGGTCCTGGAGCGTGCCCGCGCCCTCGCAATGCGGCTCGGCCGGCCCTGTGCCGTGCTGACCTTCGAGCCGCACCCGAGCGATTTCTTTTTTGGCGCAGATACGATTTTCCGCCTGACACCGAGCGAAACCAAGGCTGTGGCGCTGGCCCGCCTCGGCATCGATGCGATGATCGTGTTGCATTTTGACGCGCGACTTGCGGCGCTCACGCCGGAAGAGTTCGTTCGCGACATTCTGGTGCGGCGCTTGGCGATCGGCGGGGTGGTCGCGGGCTACGATTTTCATTTCGGCAAGGGCCGGTCCGGCACCCCGGCAACGCTCCTCGAAGCCGGCGCACGCTACGGGTTTTCGGTCGAGATCGTCGAACGGATCACCGCCGATGCGAGCGGGTCGATCGAACCGGCCTCCTCCACCGCCACGCGGCGGGCGCTGGAAGCCGGCGACGTCGAACGGGCGCGGCTCCTGCTCGGCCATCCCTATTTCGTCGTCGGGCAAGTGCTGCATGGCGATAAGCGCGGCAAGGCGCTCGGCTTCCCGACCGCGAACTTGCGGCTTCACCATAGCGTCCGCTTGCGCCAAGCCGTCTATGCGGTCGAAGTCGCGGTCGAGGGCAAACGGTATGGCGGTGTGGCGAGTTTCGGGACGCGGCCGACGTTCGGCGACAGGGCGGCGCTGCTCGAAGTCTTCGTCTTCGATTTTGCCGGCGATCTCTACGGCAAGACGATCGAGGTCGATTTTGTCGGCTTTCTGCGCGACGAACGGAAATTCGCCTCGCCCGAGGAGCTGATCGCACAGATGCGACGCGACGCGGAAAAGGCGCGGACGCTCTTGAA
>JASHSW010000152.1 GCA_030038595.1 Methylovirgula sp. | reverse complement strand
CTTGATCGCCATGTCGCGCGTCGCCTCAAACTCCTCGCGCGTAACGAGGTCCATATTGGCGAGCCAACGCTCGACCTGCGCCTTAAACACCGTCTCGGCTTCGCGGCGCACGCCGTGCGCCATTTCCGCCGCGTCGCTCATCAGCCGAGAAAGATCGTCGAACATCGTGCCCTGGCTCTGCGGCATCTGCTTCTCCTTGCGGCATCTGCTTCTCCTTTAAGAAGGGTCGCCGGAATTGACCATTATAAGCCAGCTCCTCCGCCTCTGTCGCGCACTTTAGAACGGAGGCGGCCCGGCTTGACGCGTCCGCCGCAGCATCGCATGACGCCTATACGGACGCGCGCGGGATCAAAATGCTCCTCCTCCTTCCCTATCCGAAAATCAATCCGGTGCTGGTTTGGATCGGGCCGCTGCCGATCCGCTGGTATGCGCTCGCCTATATCGCCGGGCTGATCTTCGGCTGGTTCTATGTGCGCCGTCTCGTCGGCAACGCGGCGCTATGGAACGGCCTGCCGCATCCGAACCCGGCGAGCATCGACGATCTTCTCGTCTATGTCGCATTCGGCATCATTCTCGGCGGAAGGCTGGGATATGTGCTGTTTTACAACCCCGCCTATT
Source organism: Methylovirgula sp. (assembly GCA_030038595.1). Lineage (GTDB taxonomy): Bacteria > Pseudomonadota > Alphaproteobacteria > Rhizobiales > Beijerinckiaceae > Methylovirgula. Next base: position 9,440 of record JASHSW010000152.1, on the reverse strand, counting down.
ATTTCGCCCATCCGGGCGAGATCGTCGCCGTCTGGAAAGGCGGCATGTCCTTCCACGGCGGGCTGATCGGCGCGGCGCTCGGCATCATTTTATTCGCGCGGCATATCAAAGTGCCCATCTTGAGCGTCATGGATGTCACCGCCGCTGCGGTGCCGATCGGGCTGTTCCTCGGACGGATCGCCAATTTCATCAAACCGGAACTCTGGGGCCGTCCGACCTACGTGCCTTGGGCGATGATCTTTCCCGGTTCGGACGGCGTGCCACGCCACCCCAGCCAGCTCTATGAGGCGGGGCTTGAGGGAATTGCGCTCTTCCTAGCGCTTTACATTGCCACTCGGCTCGGCGCCTTGCGCCGGCCGGGTCTCGCGACCGGCATCTTTGCGATCGGCTACGGCGCGGCGCGGATTTTCTGCGAATTCTTCCGCGCCCCCGATCCGCAATTGGGTTTCCTTTTCGACGGAGTGACGATGGGCATGGTTCTTTCGGTGCCGTTGATCGCGGTTGGGCTCGTATTGCTCGCCGTTGCGCTGGCGAGGCACGCCGAATGACGACGCCGCTCGGTCGGGAGATCGCCGCCATGATCGCCGAGGACGGCCCGATGAGCGTCGAGCGTTTCATGACGCTTGCCGCCATGCATCCGGAGCATGGGTATTACCGCTCGCGCCTGCCGATCGGCGCACACGGCGATTTCGTCACCGCGCCGGAAATTCACCAGATGTTCGGCGAATTGATCGGGCTCTGGGCGGCCGAAGTCTGGCGCACCATGGGCGAGCCGAATCTCATGCGGCTCGTTGAACTCGGCCCCGGACGCGGCACGCTGATGGCGGATTTTCTGCGTGCCGCGCGGATCGCCCCCGCCTTCCGCGCCGCGCTCGACGTGCACCTCGTTGAGATGAGCGAACCGCTCGCCGAGGAACAGCGCGGCACGCTGGCTTGCGCCGCAATGCCGATCACCTGGCACGAAACGGTCGAGTCGCTCCCGCAAGGTCCGACAATCATCATCGCCAACGAATTCTTCGACGCTCTGCCGGTGCGCCATTATATGCGCGTCGAGGCGGGCTGGTGCGAACGGCTCGTCGGCATCGATGTCGACGGCGAATTCTGCTTTGGTCTCGCGCCGGCACCGAAGGCGGAATTTATCGCTCCAGTCGCGCCGGAAACGGCGCTGCCGTTCGGCACCGTCGTCGAACTCGGCCTCGTCGCGCAGCGCATGATGGGGCGGCTCGCCGGCCACATCGCCGCCGAGGGCGGAGCGCTGCTCGTCATCGATTACGGACATGCGCGCACGCGCCCGGGGGCCACGTTGCAAGCCGTGCGCGGGCATCGCCAAACGGATCCGTTGCGCGATCCCGGGGCAGCCGATCTCACCGCGCACGTCGATTTTGCAGCGTTGGCGCGCGCCGCCGAGGCCGCGGGTGCATCGACCTATGGCCCGGTAACGCAAGGCACGTTTCTCGCACGCCTCGGCCTTTTCCAGCGTGCCGCCGTCCTGAAGCGCACGGCGGACGCGGCGCAATGCGCGGCGATCGACCTTGCTTTGGCGCGCCTCGCGCTGCCGGGCCCTGCCTCGGGGCCGGACGCCAGCATGGCGGAACTTTTCAAAGTGCTCGCCGTAACCTCGCACGACCTCGGGGCGCCGCCGGGATTCATGGGCGCGCCGGCGCAATGATCGAAGCCTTGACGAGCGAACGCTTCGCTGGCGTCGCGCATGGATTTTTCACACGCCGCGGCGGCGTTTCCGAAGGCGTCTATCGATCGCTGAACGGAGGGGTCGGCTCGAACGACGACCGCGACCGCGTCGCCGAGAACCGCCGCCGCATGGCCGCCCATCTCGGTGTCGACCATCTGCTGATCGCCTATCAGATCCATTCTGCCGATGCGCTTGTCGTCGACGAACCTTTCCCGGCAAACGCCCGACCGCGCTGCGATGGCCTCGTCACCAAGACCCGCGGTATCGGGCTCGGCGTCACCGGCGCCGATTGCGGCATCGTGCTGCTGGCTGACATCGAAGCGCAGGTGATCGCCACCGCGCACGCCGGCTGGAAGGGAGCGCTCGGCGGCATTCTCGAAGCAACGCTCGTGGAGATGGAAAAACTCGGGGCGCGGCGGCAAGCGATCGCCGCTGTGCTCGGCCCGACCATTGGGCCGAAGTCGTACGAAGTCGGCGAAGAATTTTTTGAACGCTTTGTCGGCGTGGCGAGGGATTACGCAGATTTCTTCGCGCCGGCGGCGCGCGCCGGGCATTTCCGCTTTGATTTGCCCGGCTTCATCGGGGCGCGTTTGCTGAAGGCGGGCATTGGGCGTTTCGAAGATCTCGGAATCGACACCTATGCCGACGAGGAGCGTTGCTTCTCCTATCGCCGTTCGGTACATCGCAACGAACCCGATTACGGTCGGCTCGTAGCGGCGATCGCACTCGCTTAGCCGGTGGGCGCCGGAAGATGACGGCGCCGGCGCCCAAGGGCGACCGCAGCTTTTTAAAGGAAAGATTAAGCAACGCCCAAGCAGCTCGCGCGTTGCGCTTGGGAGGAGATTTCCATGATGCTTCGGATGACGCGGATCGGCGCCTTGGCGGCAGCGCTTGGACTTGGCCTCGCGCTTCCGTTGGCCGGCGTTACGGTCGGCGAGGCACGCAGCTTCGGGGGCGGCGGTTTCCACGGCGGCGGTTTCCATGGCGGCGGTTTCCATGGCGGTTTCCATGGCGGCGGTTTTCACAGTGGCTTCGGTGGCTTCCGGCATTTCGGGGGCGCTCGTTTCGGGGGTCTCCGCGGCTTTCATCATTTCGGCGCGGGGCATTTTGCCGGCCATCGTCTGGGAGGCGTGCATTTCGGCGCCCGGGGCTTGGCAGGCCGGCATTTCGGGGCGCAGAATTTTACCGCGCACGCTTTCGGGCATCATGGGCGTGCTGGAAATTTCGCCGGCCTGCGCGGAGCACACGGGTTCGCTCATCGGGGATTCGCTCACGCCGGATTCGCTCGTAATGCATTCGGCGGACGACACGCATGGCACGCCTGGAATAGAAACTACGCCGGCTACGGTTGGAATGGCTATGGCTGGGGCGGATGGGCCGGGCCGGTGTTCTGGCCTTATTTCTACGGCGACCTCTTATCCTACGCGCTCTGGCCCTATGATTTCTATGATCCGTTTTTCGGCTATGGGCCCGACTTCCTGCTTTGGTCGATGTTTTGGCCAGGGCCATACTACGATTACGGCCCCGATTATTTCTCTGGCTGGGAAGAAGATCCCTATGCCATTTACGCCTATGCCGGGGGTACAAGCAGCCAGGAACAGGCCGCGTCGGAGTATATGGCGAAGGCCGAAGAGAGCTGTACCGCGCTGGCGCCCGGGATCGCCGACGTGCCGGTCGATCGAATCGAACGCGCGATCCGGCCGAACAACACCCAAATCGCCATACTGAATGATCTGAAAGCCGCTTCGGCCAAGGCGAACGGCATTTTGCAGGCCTCATGTCCGAGCGAGCCGCCGCTTACGCCCGTGGACCGCCTCAACGCCATGGGAAAGCGAATCGACGCTATGATCCAGGCGGTGCAGATCATTCGCGCGCCGCTGACCACGCTCGACAATTCGCTCGAAGACAAGCAAAGGGAACGCTTCAATGCCATCGCACTCGGCGTGCGAGCGCGAAGGAAACAAACGCCTGCCCAGGCCGCTGGGCTGAACGATCTCTGCGCAGCGCAGGCGAAGGATTTCACCAACCTGCCGATCGATGCCATCGAGCAGACGGTCAAGCCGAAGGGACCTGAACAGACGACGGACCTCACCACGCTGAAGGACGCCTCAGCCAAGGCCGCGAAAAGCATGGAATCATCCTGCCCTAGCACGATGCCGCAGACCTTGACGGATCGTTTCAACGCGATCACCACCCGCCTCGACGCGATGGCCGGCGCCGTGAAAACGGTCGAGCCGGCGTTGAAGACTTTCTATTCCTCGCTTAACGACGAGCAGAAGGCGGCGTTCGATGTGATGCCGACGGCCGTGGGCGCCGAACAGTCGCAAGCCCAATCGAAGTGACGGCAACGCCGGCGATTTAAGGTTAAGAATCGATTTATGCCTGCCGCGCGGCGCCGGGGAGTAAAACTCCGGTTCGTTCTTTGCGGAGTTTTCCATGCAGACGTCCGAACGGCGCGGACAACAGAGGCACCGGACCTTTTTCGGCGCGCGCCTCGATCTCAATCACGGTTTATCGAGCCTCGATTGTCTCGTTCGCAACATCGGCGGGCGGGGCGCAAAACTCGCGGTGTCGCAGCCCGCTTTGGTGCCGAGCGAGTTCGTTCTTCACCTCCCGAAAACGCGCCAGACACTGCGCGGCCACGTCAGGTGGCGGGACGCGGAAGGATGCGGCGTCGAACTCTGCGCCGCGATCCGCTAGCGGATCTTCACCTTGTGCCGGGCGACCGGGATCTGGGTACGCACCCTGTCGATGAGCTTGCGGTCGATTCGCGTCGAGACGATGCCGACCCCGTCCGACGCGCGCGCGGTGACATGCCCCCAAGGATCGACAACCAGCGAGTGCCCGTAGGTTGAACGCACGTCCGTGCCGACCTGATGCATGCCGGTCTGTGCCGCCGCGCAGAAATAGGCTTCAGTCTCGATGGCGCGTGCCCGGCAGAGCACTTCCCAATGATCCTTGCCGGTGAGCAGCGTAAAGGCAGCGGGAAGCGCGATCATCTCGGCGCCGCGCTCGGCCAGCGCCTGGAACAGATCCGGGAAACGCAGATCGTAGCAGATCGCGCAGCCCACGTTCAGCCCGTCGCAATCGTAGGTGACCACGCAATCGCCCGGCTTGAACGCGGCACTCTCGTGATATTGCGTCCCGTCCGGGGCGGTGATGTCGAACATGTGGATCTTGCGATAGCGGGCGATCTCCTTGCCGTCGCGACCGAACACGACGGTGGTGTTGGCGATCAGATCCTGGCCGGGAATGCGCTCCAGGATCGAGCCGGCATGGATGAAGATGCGGTGGCGGCGGGCGAGACTTTGCATCGTGCCGTAGGCCGGCCCCTCGCCGAGGATTTCGGCGGCGGCCTGTTTCTCGGAGCGAGTTCCGCCGAGAAAGTCGAAACACTCGGGCAGGCAAACCCAATCGGGCTGTTCTTCCGTCGCGGCACGCTCGATGAGTTCGACGGCCATGGCGATGTTCGCCTCCTTCGAATGGCGCGAATTCATCTGGATCAAGGAAATTTTCATGACGGCGCCGATTGCCTGCAAGCCGCATCGCTCCGGCTCTATGTAATGCGCCGCGGCAGGCTAGGGAATGATGGCAATCTTAAAGGGGCAGGCGGAATATAGGGGGCTCAGGCGGCGTCCTGAAGGGCATCGGCGAAGGAGCGCACGTCGGCGGTCATATCGGCGGCGAGGTTGTCGAGGTCGCGGGCCAGATCGACCACCGATTCGACGCTCTCGCTGGTGGCGACGACCGCCTTCGCGACGCTTTCGACGAAGGTGGACATGGCCGTCGTCCCGGATGCGGCGGAGCGCACGTTGCGGGCGATTTCCTGCGTCGAGGCGCCCTGCTCCTGCACCGCGGAGGCGATGATCGCCGAAATCTGCTCGATTTCGCCGATTTTGGCCTGGATGGTGTCGATCGCCGCGACCGAATTTTCGGTGGCCGCCTGAATATCGGCGATCTGCGCGGAGATGTCCTGTGTGGCGCGCGCCGTCTGGGTGGCGAGCGTTTTCACCTCCTGGGCGACGACCGCGAAGCCGCGCCCGGCCTCGCCGGCGCGTGCCGCCTCGATCGTGGCGTTGAGCGCCAAAAGGTTGGTCTGCGCGGCAATTCTCGAAATCAGGCTGACGATGTCGCCGACCCGGCGTGCCGCTTCGGCAAGCCGCGCCATGCCCGTCGAGGTTTCGATGCTCTCCGACACTGCCTTTTTCACCACGGTTGTCGATTGGACCACCTGGCGGCTGATCTCTTCGATCGAGGCGAGCAATTCTTCGGAGGCGACGGCGACCGAGGAGACGTCGCCGGCGGCATTCGAGGAGGCGATTTTTGCTTTGTTCGACCCCTCGGCCGCATTGCGGGCGGCGGTAATCATGTCCTGCGAGGCGATCGCCATCCGCTTGGTCATCGCGCCGAGGCGCGCCATCGTGGCCGAGAGCTCCTGCGAGAACTTCTCGACTCTGGCGCGAACCGCGGCTTCGCGGATCAGGCGGGCCTCGCGATCATCGCGGGCGCGAATTTCGGCGACGAGCGCATTGTTGGTGCGCACCGCGTCGCGCAGGACACAGAGCGCTCTGGCAATGGCGCCGATTTCGTCCTTGCGCTGCGTGCCGACAATCTCGATTTCGGTGTTGCCGGCGGCGAGCGCAGCCATTTGCTGGGCAAACAGCTCGACCGGCCGCGCGATGGTACGGTGGATGACGGGGATGGAAACGGCAAGAATGAGAAAACAGCCGAATCCCGTGCCGATCAGCAAATTGTAGGAAAGCGAGGCCGCCGCGGCTTGCAATTCCATGGCGCGTTCGCGGGCTACCATCGGGTTGACGGCCACCGCAACGGAGTGGGCGATGTCGCGCAGCTCCAAGGAGGCGATGTAGGCGACCACGCCCATGACGATGAGCAACCCCATGAAAAGGAGTTGTCTCAGCACCAGGCTTCGGCCAATGGATAGTGCGAGCATGGATTACGCCCTTCGATACGGGATTGATGAAGCTTAAACCGGTGCTCTTCATGGGAAGTTAACGACGCGGAAATCGGCCATAGCTGGTATGGGTGGACGGTCGCGGCGATTCGCCAAACCTGGGGTTGCACCCCTCTGTTAAGTCGCGCCGGAGGCTTAATAATTCGCCGTTGGCCGGCGCCGGACCGTGGGATCGGATATTTGCCGGGCCAAACTGGCGGATGGGAGTTTCGAAATGTCGCTCGCCGTCGCGGTGCAAATGGACCCGATCGAGGCCATTAATTTTGCCGGCGACTCGACCTTCGCGCTGATGTTGGCGGCAATGGCGCGCGGCCACCGCCTGCTCTACTACACGCCCGATAAGTTATCTTGGTTCTCCTCCGGGATCGTCGCCGAAGCAGCGCCGATCGAGGTGCGCGACACCGCCGGAGATTATTTTCGCGTGGGCAAAGTTGCGCGGCTCGATCTCGCCGCGGTCGATGTCGTGCTGCTGCGCCAGGATCCGCCGTTCGATCTCGCCTATATCACTTCGACCTACCTGCTCGAGCGGCTGCCGGCCAGCGTCCTCGTCGTCAACGACCCGGCTGCAGTACGCAATGCGCCGGAGAAACTCTTCGTGATGCAGTTTCCGCAGTTCATGCCGCCGACTCTGATTACCCGCAGCAAGGCGGCGATCGAAGCCTTTTTGGAGGAGCACGGCGAGATCGTCATGAAGCCGCTGCATGGGCATGGCGGCGCCGCGGTCTTCAAGCTGCGCCGCAACGACCCGAATTTCGGCTCCCTTTACGATCTCTTTGCGGCGACCTTCAAAGAGCCTTGGGTCGTGCAGCGTTTTCTGCCGCAGATCGCCGCCGGCGATAAAAGGATCATCCTCATCGACGGTGTCGCCGCCGGCGCCGTGAACCGTCTGCCGTCGGGCAGCGACATTCGCGCCAACATGGTGCGCGGCGGGGCCGCGGTGGCGACCGATCTGACCGAGCGGGAACGGCAGATCTGCGCGGCCATCGGTCCCGAGTTAAAACGCCGCGGACTATGGCTGGTGGGAATCGACGTAATCGATGGTTATCTTACGGAAATCAATGTAACTTCACCGACCGGGATTCGGGCCGTCCACAATGTCGGCGGGGCAGACCTCGCGGCGCAGTTCTGGGATGTGATCGAGAGCAAATTCGGCAGGAGCTAAGATCCCCGGAGGGCATCTGCCAACATAGGTTTTTCGTCCGCTACGACCTAAATTACTGGCGGACAGCGCGGCAAATTTTCAATGACGATGACAGAACTCGCGCCAATCATCGAGTCGCCGGTACGGCGCGTGTCGGCCTTGACCGCGGCGCAATTGTTCGACCGCGCCGAAATTGCCCGGACCATCGCCGCGGCGCAAGCCGCCGGCATGAGCCTTGAGGAGCTGCGCAAATTTGCACTCGATCTCTTTCGCGGTGCGTTGGAAGCCGGCCGGGCGCGCGCCCGCGCCGCCTTCGAGGCGACGAGCGGGGGACTCGCCTGCGCCGGCAATCTCGCCGTCATCGAGGACGAACTTATCCGCGCGCTCTACGATTTCGTCGTCACCTGTCTGCGTCCGCCCCCGCATGGCAAACCCTACCGGCTGGTTGTCGCCGCGGTCGGCGGCTACGGGCGTGCCACGTTGGCGCCCGGCTCGGATATCGATCTGCTCTTCCTGTTGGCGGCCGACAAGGACGATTCCAGCGAGCGCGTCGCCGAAGCCATGCTCTATCTCCTCTGGGACCTACGCCAGAAGGTTGGCCATTCGACGCGCTCGGTGGCCGAATGTCTGCGCCAGGCGAAGATCGACATGACGGTACGCACAGCGCTCCTCGAAGCGCGATTCGTCCTCGGCGACAAGGCGCTGTTTGAAGACATGCGGCAGCGCTTCGCGCAAGAAATCATGCATGGTAATCCGCGCGACTTCGTCGCCGCCAAGCTTGCCGAACGAGACGCGCGCGTCGCGCGCGCCGGCAGCTCGCGCTATCTGGTCGAACCGAACGTGAAGGAAGGCAAGGGCGGACTGCGCGATCTCAATACGCTGTTCTGGATTGCCAAATACGTCTATCGCGTGCGCGACACAGCGGATCTCGTCGAGGCCGGTCTATTCACCAAGCGCGAATATCGGCTCTTTCGCCGCTGCGAGGAATTTCTCTGGCGGGTGCGCTGTCATTTGCATTTCTTGACCGGCCGCGCCGAGGAAGTGTTGAGTTTCGACGTGCAGCGCGCCGTCGCGGCGCGACTCGGCTATGCAGGTCGTGCCGGGCTCGCCGGCGTCGAGCGTTTCATGAAACATTATTTCTTGGTCGCCAAGGACGTCGGCGATCTGACGGCGGTTCTCTGCGCGGCGCTGGAAGAAAACCAGGCGAAACCCGCCGCGGTGCTCGACCGGTTTGCGGCGAAGGCGCGGCCGTACGACAGCGATCTGCATCGCGCCGGCTTCGGCATCGAGCAGGGCCGCATCACGGTTGCCGGACCCGACGTCTTCCGCCGCGATCCCGTCAACCTCGTCCGCCTCTTCTGGATGGCGGATCGCAACGGCGTGGCCATTCATCCCGACACCAAGCGGCTGGTCATCGCGGCGCTGAAACTGATCGACGCCAAATTGCGCGCCAATCCCGAGGCCAACCGGCTGTTTCTCGATATTCTCACCTCGCGCAATTCGCCCGAGGTCGTGCTGCGCCTGATGAACGAAGCGGGCGTACTCGGCCGCTTCATCCCGGAATTCGGGCGCATCGTCGCTCTGATGCAATTCAACATGTATCACCATTATACCGTCGACGAGCATCTCTTGCG
>JASHSW010000151.1 GCA_030038595.1 Methylovirgula sp. | reverse complement strand
TCAATCTGCCGAACGGCACCGGCCGCACCCAGCGAGTCGCGGTGTTTGCGCGCGGCGCCAAGGCCGACGAGGCGAAGGCCGCAGGCGCCGATATCGTCGGAGCCGAGGATCTTGTCACGACTGTTCAGGCCGGGACGATCGAGTTCGACCGCTGTATCGCCACGCCCGACATGATGCCGCTCGTGAGTCGGCTCGGCAAAGTGTTGGGACCGCGGGGGCTCATGCCCAACCCCAGAGTGGGAACAGTCACGACCGACATTACGGCCGCGATCAAGGCGGCGAAGGGCGGGGCGGTCGAATTTCGAGTGGAAAAAGCGGGAATCGTCCAGGGCAGCGTCGGCAAGGCTTCGTTCGACCAGAAAAAGCTCGTCGAAAACATCGCAGCCTTCATCGACGCCGTTTCGAAGGCCCGGCCGCAAGGCGCAAAAGGCACATATATTCAGCGTGTTGCGCTTTCCTCGACGATGGGCCCGGGAGTCAAGGTGGATCCGGCGACGGTGCGAATCTGAAGACGCCCGCGACCCTCACAGGGGCTTGACAAGGCGAAAAAATGCGGATTCGCCCTCTTGGCATAGCGCAAGGTTGAGGTTAAATAAGCGCCTCTGGGTTGTGGGCTAAAGCCGCAACCCCAAACCCTTTCAGCTTCCGTGTCTTGTACGCCGGGCTTACTCCGGCGGGTGAGGCGCGGCGGAATGGCCGGTGGGACGCACGTTTTGCCAATGCAGCAAAGCAAACCGTCCCCAATCGGTCATGTCCTGTCCGAGACTGCAGGCGCGCAGACGCGTTTGTCCCCGAAGAATTGGGAACATTCGCGTCCAAGCTTAATGTCGAAAGCCCGTTGCGGTTCCGACCGGCGTGCGAGAGACGCCAGCATAGACGGGGTCGGGTCGAAATGCGAAGTGCGGGTGCGGTAGTTCCTGCAGGCTTTGTTTTTGGACGAATCCCTCTGTCCGGGGCGATGCATCGTTCCGGAGGACAGGCGTAGCGCCGGGGAAGACCGAACGGTCTGCACCGGCTGACGCAACCGGCGGCAAACCCCGCCTGAGACAGAGAGTGTATTGTGGACAGAGCTGAAAAGAAAGCCTCCGTCGCCGCCTTGAACGAAGTCTTCCGAACGAGTTCGGTCGTGGTGGTGGCGCACTATTCCGGCTTGACGGTCGCCCAGATGCAAACGCTGCGCAAGCAGATGCGCGCCGCCGGAGCAATCGTTCAAATCGCCAAAAACCGCCTAGCTAAGATCGCCCTCGAAGGCACCGACATGGCGTCGATCGCCGCTCTGCTGAAGGGGCCGACCCTGCTGGCCCATTCGCAGGATCCGGTCGTCGCAGCCAAAGTCGCCGTGGCGTTCGCCAAAGACTACGAGAAACTCGTGATCCTCGGCGGCGCCATGGGCAAGACGGCGCTCAACGTCGAGGCGATCCGCTCGCTTGCGACGTTGCCCTCGCTCGACGAATTGCGCGCCAAACTCGTCGGCCTGATCCAGGCGCCGGCGACCAAACTCGCCCAACTCGCGACGGCTCCGGCGGGCAAGCTCGCCCGGGTTGTCAAAGCCTATTCCGAAAAAGACGCGGCCTGAATTGCAGCTGTTGCTCACGCCCAAATTCGAAGGAAGACCTCAATGGCCAATCTTGAGAAAATCGTAGACGACCTTTCCGGCTTGACGGTACTCGAAGCGGCCGAGCTCGCCAAATTGCTGGAAGCGAAATGGGGTGTCTCGGCGGCGGCTGCGGTCGCGGTCGCGGCCGGTCCGGCGGGCAGCGCGGCGCCGGCTGCCGCGGCGGCTGAAGAGAAGACCGAGTTCAGCGTCATACTTGCTGCCGTCGGCGACAAGAAGATCGAGGTGATCAAGGAGGTTCGCGCCGTCACCGGCCTCGGCTTGAAGGAAGCCAAGGACCTGGTCGAATCGGCGCCGAAGCCTCTCAAGGAGGGCGCCACCAAGGAGGAGGCCGAGAAGATCAAGGCCACTCTCGAAAAGGTCGGCGCGAAAGTCGAACTCAAGTGATCGAAGCGGTCGCGGTGGCGGCCTCTTCCTCTTTCGAACGGTCCCGGAGCGAGCTTCGGGGCCGTTGAGCCGTTCCTGTTGCGGCGAATACCAGCACGTTTGCAAACGGGGCAGGCAAGGCCCCGCGCCGACCCAAGATGGGAGCGCAAGTTTTCGGGGCGCACGCCCCCTACGATACTCACCCCGTGAGGAGCACGATGGCCCAACCTTTAGCGCAGACCTTCTCCGGCCGGAAGCGCGTTCGCAAGTTTTTCGGACATATCCGCGAAGTCGCGGAGATGCCGAATCTGATCGAGGTGCAGAAGGCTTCCTACGACCAGTTTCTGATGGTCGTGGAGCCGGCCGGCGGCCGTCTGGATGAGGGGCTCGAGGCGGTTTTCCGCTCGGTGTTTCCGATCTCCGATTTCGCCAACATCGCGCTGCTCGAATTCGTCAAGTACGTCTTCGAGCCGCCGAAATACGATGTCGACGAATGCCGGCAGCGCGGCATGACTTATGCCGCGCCGCTGAAGGTCACATTGCGCCTCATCGTCTTCGACGTCGATCCGGAAACCGGCGCGAAATCGGTGAAGGACATCAAGGAACAGGACGTCTACATGGGCGACATGCCGTTCATGACCAACAACGGCACGTTTATCGTCAACGGCACCGAACGCGTTATCGTCTCGCAGATGCATCGTTCGCCGGGCGTCTTCTTCGACCACGACAAGGGCAAGAGCCATTCCTCGGGCAAGCTTCTGTTCGCGGCGCGGATCATTCCCTATCGGGGCTCCTGGCTGGACATCGAATTCGACGCCAAGGACATCGTCTACGCGCGCATCGACCGGCGGCGGAAGATTCCGGTGACCTCGCTGCTCTATGCGCTCGGCATGGACGGCGAAGAGATTCTGGCGACCTTCTACAACACCGTCACCTACGTCCGCGACGGCGACGGCTGGCGCCTGCCTTTCGATCCCGAGCGAATGAAGGGCATGAAAGCTGGCGTCGATATGATCGACGCCGACACGGGCGAAGTGGTGCTCGAAGCCGGCAAGAAGCTCACCGTGCGCGCCGCGCGGCTGCTGGTCGAAAAGGGCGTCAAGTTCATCAAGGCGCAGAACGTCGATCTGCACGGCCAGTTCATCGCCGCCGATCTCTATAATCCCGCGACCGGCGAGATCTTCGCCGAGGCGGGCGACGAGATCACCGCGAAGACTCTGCCGGCGCTGATCGAGGCCGGGTTCAGCAAGCTGCCGGTGCTCGACATCGATCACGTCAATATCGGCCCCTACATCCGCAACACGCTCGCGGTCGACAAGAATTCGTCGCGCGAAGATGCGCTCTTCGACATCTACCGGGTGATGCGTCCGGGCGAGCCGCCGACGCTCGAAACCGCCGAGGCGATGTTCCATTCGCTGTTCTTCGATTCGGAACGCTACGATCTCTCCGCCGTCGGTCGCGTCAAGATGAATATGCGCCTCGATCTCGACGCGCCCGATACGATGCGCGTGCTGCGCAAGGCCGACATCATCGCGGTGGTGCGTGCGCTCGTCGATCTACGCGACGGACGCGGCGAGATTGACGACATCGACCACCTCGGCAATCGCCGGGTGCGTTCGGTCGGCGAGCTCATGGAAAACCAATACCGACTCGGGCTGTTGCGCATGGAACGGGCCATCAAGGAGCGCATGTCCTCGGTCGACATCGATACCGTGATGCCGCAGGACTTGATCAACGCCAAGCCGGCGGCGGCGGCGGTGCGCGAGTTCTTCGGTTCCTCGCAGCTCTCGCAATTCATGGATCAGACCAACCCGCTTTCGGAAATCACCCATAAGCGGCGTCTCTCGGCGCTCGGGCCGGGCGGCCTCACGCGCGAGCGCGCCGGGTTCGAAGTGCGCGACGTGCACCCCACGCACTACGGACGGATCTGTCCGATCGAAACGCCGGAAGGGCCGAACATCGGCCTCATCAACTCGCTTGCGACCTTCGC
>JASHSW010000150.1 GCA_030038595.1 Methylovirgula sp. | reverse complement strand
GGCGGCGCTCGCGCCAATCACTTTGAGGCGTGCCGGGAGCGAGGCAACATCGGCGGCGCGCAGCGCAAATCCGTCCATCGCCGAGACGGCGACCGGCGGCTGCGTGCGTTGAGCGGCGAGCGGCGCGGCAAGGGTGCGGCCGAGCGCCTCGGCAAGCGGCACGGTCTCGCTCGGGCGCGGATCGGCCGCCGCCGCCGCGAGAATTTGTTTGCGCGCCTCGGCAACCGAGATCATCGGCGTCGAAACGCGCCGGACTTGCCGCCGGTCTTCTCGACGAGCTCGATCGCCTCGATCCGCATGTCGCGATCCGCCGCTTTCAACATGTCGTAGATCGTAAGACAGGCAACGGCGACCGCCGTCAGCGCTTCCATTTCGACGCCGGTCTGGCCGGCAGTTTTGGCGCGCGCCGAGACCTTGATGCCGGGCGGAGCGGCATCCGGCTCGACATCGACGCTGATATGGGTGAGCGCCAGGGGGTGGCAAAGCGGGATTAGATCGGCGGTTTTCTTGGCCGCCACGATGCCGGCGATACGCGCCGCGGCGAAAACGTCGCCCTTCTTGGCATTGCCGGAGAGGGCGAGATCGAGCGTATCCTTGCGCATGCTCACTCGGCCCGCGGCGCGTGCGCTGCGCTCGGTTGCGGGTTTCTCCGACACGTCGACCATATGGACTTCGCCCGCGGCGGCGAGATGGGTGAGTTTGGTCATGGGTGCATCCAAGAACCTTCTCCCGCCGGGCGAAGGAGCGTGTCTTGTTCATCCATGCGCCTTACCCAGATGATTGCGCTCGGCGACTGCGCCGTAGAGCAGGCTGCGCGTCGCCTCGGCGACATCGCGCTGCCGCATTAGGCTTTCGCCGACCAGAAAAGTCCGGATTCCGGCGCGCTTCAGGCGAAGACAATCCTCGTTGGTCGAGATCCCGCTTTCGGCAACGATGATCCGGTCGGTCGGGATTTTTTCAGCAAGCCGCTCGCAGGTCTCGAGCTTGGTCGCAAAATTGCGCAGGTCGCGGTTGTTGATCCCGACGAGTCTGGTTTCCAGTTCTAGGGCGCGGTCGAGTTCCTCTTCGTCGTGCGCTTCGACGAGTACGTCGAGCCCAAGGTCATGGGCGGTCTTGTTGAGCCGTTTGGCCTCTTCGTCGCTGACGCAGGCCATGATGATGAGAATGCAATCGGCTCCGTGGGCGCGCGCTTCATAGACTTGGTAGGGATCGAACAGAAAATCCTTGCGCAGCGCCGGCAGATGGCTCGCCTTGCGGGTCGCCTCGAGATGTTCGAGCTTGCCTTGAAACGAAGGCGCGTCGGTCAGCACCGAGAGGCAGGCGGCCCCGCCGTTCTGGAAGGCGCTGGCAAGGCTTGGCGGATCGAATTCGGCGCGGATCAGGCCTTTCGACGGGCTGGCCTTCTTGATTTCTGCGACGAGCGCGAAGCGGCCTTCGCTAAGTCTGGCATCGATCGCCCGCACGAAGCCGCGTGGGGCATGTTCGTAGGCGCGGCGCTCCAGCGTCGAGAGCGGCATGCGCAGCTTCGACTCGCTGATTTCCTTGCGCTTATAGGCTTCGATCTGCCGCAGAATATCGGCCATCAACGTCACCTTGGGAATTCCCGCCACAGCAAGCGCGAAGGCCCGCCGAGGAGACGAAAGATATGGAGCGAAATGTCAAGTCTCTTTCCCGCTATCCTGCGATACCTTGATCAGCCGGGCCAGCACGCCGGCGGCGCCGCCGGTATCGAGGGCGGCGGCGGCAAGTGCCGCACCTTCCTTAAGATCCGCGGTTTTTTCGGCGACGACAAGCGCGGCCGCCGCGTTGATGACCGCGATGTCGCGATAGGCGTTTCTGGCGCCATGCAGAACCGCGGTAAGCGCGGCGGCGTTGTATTTGGCGTCGCCGCCCTTCAGTTCTTCGAGCTTGGCGCGGGCGATGCCGGCGTCCTCCGGCACAATCTCGAAGGAGCGGATAGTGCCGGCTTCGAGCGCAGTGACAAAGGTCGGCCCGGTCGTGGTGATTTCGTCGAGCCCGTCCGACCCGTGCACCAGCCAGACGCGCTCGGCGCCCAAGTTGCGCAGAACTTCGGCGAGCGGGTGAAGCCAATCGGCGGAAAAAACGCCGAGCAATTGGCGCTTGACGCCGGCCGGGTTGGCGAGCGGGCCGATGAGGTTGAACAAGGTCCGTGTGCCGAGTTCGGCGCGGATTTCCGCGACATGGCGAACGGCGGGATGGTGGGCGGCCGCGCTCATGAAACCAATGCCGGCCGCGGTGATCGAGGTTGTGACCTCCCGCGGCGTAGCGGCGATCCGCACGCCGAGCGCCGTCAGGACGTCGCTCGCCCCGGCGTTCGACGAGGCGGCGCGGTTGCCGTGTTTGGCGACCGGCACGCCGCAGGCCGCGACGATCAGCGCCGCGAGCGTCGAGACGTTATAGGATGCATGCCCGTCGCCGCCGGTCCCAACGATGTCGATCGCCTCGGGGGGCGCTGCGACCTTGTGCATTTTGGCGCGCATCGCCGCGACGGCGCCGGTGATCTCGTCGATTGTTTCGCCGCGCACCCGCAATGCAAGGAGAAAGCCGCCGATTTGGGCGGCCGATACCCGCCCCGACAGAAGCAGATCGAAGGCGCGCTCCGCCTCGGCGCGGTGCAAGGCGCCCCCGCTCGCTAGTTTGGCGATCAGCGGTTTGAATTCGTCCATCGGTTTTCCTTGCGCCCACGGCCGCGCAAGCGCAAGCAACCCCTCTTTCCCGGTCTGAGGGGAGCGCAGAGCCGGGATCCAGAACGGCGGATTGATCCGGCCCGGATTTGCGCCCGCTTTACGGACTCGCCGGGGCAAGAGGATCGGGGCGCCGGTCCGACCTATTCCCGCAACGCCCCGCGCAGCGGCCAATCGCAGGCCCGGATTATCGCGCCAGCGAAGGCGGCGATGGCGGCAACCACAAGAAAAAATTCCGGCTTTTCCATCCGGCTCCAAAAACTACCGAGCCAGCCGGCCAGAAAATCGCCGACGAAGCTCGTCGCCAGCCACACGCCCATCAGCATCGAGAGAATCCGTGGCGGCGCGACTTTGGTCACCAGCGAGATCCCCACCGGCGCCAAATAAAGCTCGCCAACGGTGAGAATGGCGAAATACGAGAACAGCCAAAGCCAACTCGCCTTGCCCGTGCCGGCGTGGAGGGCGGCGGCCGCCAGCAGCAGATAGGCTAGCGCGGCGCCGAGACACCCAAGCGACATTTTGATGACGCTCGAGGGTTCGTGCCCCCGCGCCGCCTGCCGCGCCCAGAGCGCTACAATGAACGGCGTAAAGGCGAAGATCAGGAACGGATTGACGGCCAGGAACCACGTGGCCGGAATCTGCGCGGAAAAACCGAAAAGATCGATCGTCCGGTCGGTGTTGGCATCCGCCCATAATACGATGGTGTTGCCCTGCTGTTCGTAGACCGCCCAGAACAAAGTGTTGGGTACGAACAGCGCGAGCAGCGCTACGATGCCGCGCCATTCCGCGCGGTCGAGCGGCTTGTGCGAGACAGGCGCCCGCGGCGCTTCGGTTTCGGGCGGCAGCAGCGGCAGAGCGAAAAGATAGATGCAAAGCCCGATGCACATGCCGACGCCCGCGGCGGCAAAGCCGTAGCGCCAGCCGGCCGCTTCGCCGAGCGTGCCGCAGACGAGCGGCGAAAAAAACGCGCCGATGTTGATACCGACGTAGAAAATCGAATAGGCACGGTCGCGGCGCGGATCGCCGGGCGCGTAAAGGCTGCCGACTTGCGTCGCGATATTCGGCTTGAACGCGCCGCTGCCGAGGATCAGCGCGAGGAGGGCGAATAAAAAGAACTGCTCGACCGCCATCAGAAAATGCCCGATCGCCATGAGGATCGCGCCGATCACCACCATGCGGCGCCGGCCGAGCACGCGGTCGGCGAGCAGCCCGCCGAACATCGGCGTGAGATAGACGAGCGCGGTGTAGAAGCCGTAGATCTGCGAAGAAAGTGGCTGCAGGGCGAGCGGCCCGAACAGAGATTCGAGGCCATGCCGCAGCGCGGCGAGACCGATCACATTGCCGGCGTGGCCGGGGAGCAGCAGGACTTTCGTCATGTAGAGGACGAGGAGCGCGCGCATCCCATAATACGAGAAGCGCTCCCACATCTCCGTCGAAAACAGAAAGGTGAGTGCGCGCGGATGGCCGAAGAGATCGCCGCCCTCGGCAGAGGAATGCGGCGGGGGTTGGGCGCGGCCCGCCAAGCGAACTACCCTCTTCCCGCGTGCGGGGAGAGGGAGCGCGCTTTGTTCCATTGCGCGGCGAGATCGAGAAAGTTCGAAAGAATCCGATGTCCGTGCTCGGAGGCGATGCTCTCGGGATGGAACTGCACGCCGTGGGTCGGGCGGTCGCGATGCGAAAGCCCCATAACAAGCCCGTCGGTCTCGGCGGTGACACGAAGATCGTCCGGCAGAGAGCTGCGGTTGACGACCAGCGAATGGTAGCGGGTGGCACGAAACGGGCCGTTGATTCCGCGGAACACGGTTTCGCTCGCATGGCGGATCTCGGAAATCTTGCCGTGTACCGGCACGGGCGCGCGCACCACCTCGCCGCCGAATGCCTCGCCGATCGCCTGATGGCCCAGGCAGACGCCGAAGATTGGAATCTCGGCGCTCGCCGCCCGGATGAGATCGAGGCAGATCCCTGCCTCGCGCGGCGTGCAAGGCCCTGGCGAGAGCACGATCGCGTCGGGCCGCGCGGCGAGAATATCGGCGACGCTCACCTGGTCGTTGCGATAGACGCCGACCTTGGCGCCGAGGCCGCCGAGGTAATGCACCAGGTTGAAGGTGAAGGAGTCATAATTGTCGATGAGCGTGACGGTCGGCATGGATCGATCCTTTGTCGGCCTTTTGACCGTGAGCGCGGGCGAGGTCAAGCTGCGGGCATAGCCGGACGTATCCGGCCATGCGTGACCGGCGCCTTAGGCAGCGCGCCGCGCCGGCGGCGCCATGAATTCCGGGCCGACCGGATCGTGGATGCATTCGATAAGAATACGGTCGATCTGCGCCAAGGCCGCGGCATCGAGCTTCCAGCCCATCACCTCGGCGACCGGATCAAGCTGTTGCGGATGGCGGGCGCCCCAGAGCGCGATGCTCAGCGGCTGCTTGTCGAGCACCCAGCGCACGGCGAGATGAATAACGCGCCGGCCATAGTTCTGCCGGGCAAAGTGGTCGAGCCGTTCGACCGCCGCGAGATATTGCTGAAAGCGCGGAGCTCGGAATTTGGGATCGTTGCGGCGCAGATCGTCGCCCGAAAACTTGGTGTCGGCGTTGATCCGGCCGCTCAGCAGGCCGCGGCAGAGCGCACCATAGGCAAGCGTTGCGATCTTGTGATCGGCACAATAGGGCAGGACATCCTCTTCGGCCTGGCGCTCGAAGAGATTGTAAGGCGGCTGCGCGGTATGCAGCGGCGCGACAGCGCGGAAAGCTTCCATCTGCGCGACGTCGAAATTACTAACCCCGATGGCGCGGATCTTGCCAGCCTTGTAGAGCGCATTGAGCGCTTCGGCAGTCTCGGCGATCGGCGTTGCCGGATCGGGCCAATGGATTTGGTAGATGTCGATTGCATCGGTTTTGAGCCGGCGCAGCGAATCCTCGATCTCCTTCTCGATGCGCGCCTTGCCGGCGTTGCGGAACGGTTTGCCGTCCTTCCAGTCGAGCCCGACCTTGCTGGCGAGGATGACGTTTTGGCGTCGCCCGGCAATCGCCTTGCCGACGATCTCTTCGGAATGGCCGAAACCGTAGACCGGCGCGGTATCGATGATGTTGATGCCGCGATCGAGCGCGCTTTGGATGGTACGGATCGAATCCTTGTCGTCGCTGCCGCCCCACATCCATCCGCCGATCGCCCAGGTGCCCAGCGCAACGCGGGTGGGCTGAAGATTGGTGCCGGGAATGGCGACCGTTTCGAGTTGCGACATAGTTCAGTCCTTTGTACCTCACCTGCAATAGATAGATCCCAGCCGCTTTCCGCCAACACGTCTAATCGGCAACAACAGCTCAAGCTGACCCTGTGGATGGCCGCGACAAGGCCGGGCTTGAGGCTAGGGCCATCAGCCTATTGTCCGCGTTTCGCTCGCGCCGCGAATTTGACCGCTTCGTCGGCGGCGCGGAAGAGCGCCTGCGCCTTGTTCACGCACTCGCGCTGCTCATAGGCCGGATCCGAATCGTAAACCACGCCGGCGCCCGCCTGCACATGCATTACCCCGTCTTTCACCACGGACGTTCGCAGGATGATGCACGTATCCATGTCGCCATGCGCACCGAAATAGCCGATGCAGCCGGCATAGATGCCGCGCTTATCCGTTTCGAGTTCGTCGATGATCTGCATGGCGCGTACCTTCGGCGCGCCGGACACGGTACCGGCCGGAAATCCAGCGCTGAGCGCGTCGATCGCGTCGCGGCGCGCGTCGAGCTTGCCCTCGACGTTGGAGACGATGTGCATGACGTGGCTGTAGCGCTCGATCGCGAATTGCTCCGTGACCTCGACGCTGCCGATCTTCGCCACACGGCCGATGTCGTTGCGGCCCAGATCGAGCAGCATCAGATGTTCGGCGCGTTCCTTCTCGTCGGCCAAGAGCTCGGCGGCAAGCTGCGCATCCTCGGCTTGCGTCTTGCCGCGCCAGCGCGTGCCGGCGATCGGCCGGATCGTCACCTTTGCGTCGCGCACGCGCACCAGAATCTCTGGGCTCGAACAGACGATCTGGAAATCTCCGAAATCGAGATAGCAGAGGAACGGAGCAGGATTGACGCGGCGCAGGGCGCGATAGAGAGCGAACGCCGGCAGCGCGAACGGCGCCGTGAAACGCTGCGAAAGCACAACCTGAAAGATGTCGCCGGCGCGAATATAGTCTTTGGCGCGCTCGACCATTTCGCAAAACCGTTCTTCGGAAGTATTCGATTTCGGTGTCGCCGGCGCCACGCTGGCGCGCACTTCCTCCTCGTCCAAGCGGGCGGATTCGAGAGCGGCGACGACCGAATCGATCCGTTCGCGTCCGGCTTCATAGGCGGGCTTGGCGCTGCCGCCCTTGCGCACCGGGGTCACGACCCAGATTTCGTCTTTCACGCTGTCGAAGACAACCATCACGGTCGGGCGCAGCATGATCGCATCGGCTACCCCGATCGGATCGGGCTTGGGGGGTGCGAGCCGCTCCATCTGCCGGACCATATCGTAGCCGAGATAGCCGAACACGCCCGCCGCCATCGGCGGCAGTTCTTCGGGGGCATCGATCTGCGATTCGGCGATCAGCGAGCGCAAGGAATCGAGAGGCGATTCGGGGCAGGGCTGGAAGGCTTGCGGATCGGCGAGCGCCCGCCGATTGATTTCGGCGCGGTCGCCGAGACAACGCCAGACGATGTCCGGGTCGAGGCCGATCATCGAATAGCGGCCGCGCGCGCCGCCGCCTTCGACCGACTCGAGCAGGAAGAGCCGCCTCGAGCGGCTCGCAGAGAGCTTCAAGAACGCCGCGACGGGCGTTTCGAGGTCGCCGACCAAGCGGGCGGATAGGAGCACGGCGCCGCGAGCCTCGTAGGTCTCGGCGAATGCCGCGAAGGATGGCTCGATCATCCTCTATTCCGTGTCGGCCGGCGGCGCGAGGATCGAGGCAAGCGCCTGCTGGTTGATCTCGACCCCGATCTGGCTCTGGATTTGGCTTACGTACTCGGCGAGCAAGTCCTCGTTGAGCGCGGTCTTCATCTGCTTTACGATGTTACGGAAATCCGGGCGATTGAGGTCGAGCGGCGGAACTTTTGCATCGACGACCTTGAAAAGCATGCGCGTGCCGTCCGCGTCTGGCGCCGATCCGGCCGTCCCCATGGAGCGATCGAAGACCTGGGTGAGTTGCGTCCGCGACAGGTCCTGGGGATCGGATCGCTTGATGTGCTCGACGTGTTTGACGCCGAGATTGCCTTGGCTCGCAGCCACCGCGGCGAGCGTCTCGCCCGAATCGAGCTTCTTGACGAGATCCGCCGCCTTGCTCGCCAGCCGTTTCGACGTTTCCTCTTCCCTCCAAGCTTGCGCGACCTGTTGCTTGACCTCATCGAAACTCTGCAGGCGGGCCGGTTCGATGCCCAGCACGTCGAACCAGATCGTCCCGCCGTCACGCGTGCTGATCGGCTCGTTGTCGACGCCAACATCGGAGGCGAATACGGCCTTGGAGAGCGCCGCGGGATCGTCGAGATCGGCGACCGGTTTGCCGCTTTTGTCGCGGCCTTGCGCATCCATGGCGTCCACGGT
>JASHSW010000149.1 GCA_030038595.1 Methylovirgula sp. | reverse complement strand
GGCACTCATGCCGCCAGCAGACGCTGCACCTCGTTGACGAGGTCTTTCAAGTGGAAGGGCTTGGAGAGGATCTTGGCCTGGCGCGGCGCGTGGTTGTCGGGGTTGAGCGCCACGGCGGCGAAACCGGTGATGAACATTACTTTGATTTCCGGATCGAGCTCGGTCGCCCGGCGGGCGAGTTCGATCCCGTCCATCTCGGGCATGACGATGTCGGTGAGCAGCAGCTCGAAGGGTTCTTCGCGCAGCCGGTTGTAGGCCGATAATCCATTGTCGAACGAGGCGACGGAATAGCCGGCGTTTTGCAGCGCCTTCGCCAGGAACCGGCGCATGTCGTGGTCGTCCTCGGCGAGCAGAATCTTCGGATTTGGCGGGAAGGAGATCTCAGGCGTGTCGGTCATCATGGCCTCGGGAATAGCCGCTCATCAGACCCGGGCTAGGTAAAAATCGAGTGAAAATCCAGGATCTTTGCGCTAAGCAATCGGGTTGGGGGACGATTCTGCGGCGGACTGAACCGGCGGTGGACAGCGCCGTCTTCTGTTGCGAGACTGGTTTGGGTTACCCCTAGCGGCCGGGGAGTGGCACCGGCCAGGAGCAAGCTCGATGTATTCCGGAAAATCCGGCATCCGCCCGTTGCCACAGCCAGGCCCGCCCCACGAGCCCGAGCTCGATCCGCCCTTCGACGTGATCGAGCCCAAGACGCCGGCCTCGCCGCTCGTCTTCTCCTCGCCGCATTCCGGCTCCGTCTATCCGCGCCGCTTTCTGGCGAGCGCCCGTCTCGACGCCATGACCTTGCGTCGCTCGGAGGACGCCTACGTCGACGAATTGTTTGGCGGAGTCGTCGAGCGCGGCGCGCCGCTGGTTCGCGCCCGGTTTCCGCGCGCCTATCTCGACTTGAATCGCGAGGCCTACGAACTCGATCCGCGGATGTTCGAAGGCCGCTTGCCGGGATTTGCCAATACCCGCTCGATTCGGGTGGCGGGCGGGCTCGGCACGATCGCGCGGGTCGTCGGCGATTCGCAGGAAATCTACGCGCAGCGCCTCAGGGTCGACGAGGCGCTGGCCAGGATCGAGAAACTTTACAAACCTTACCACCGCGCCTTGCAGGCGTTGCTGGCGCGCGCCCGTCAGAACTTCGGTCTCGCGGTGCTGGTCGACTGCCATTCCATGCCGTCGGTTTCGACACTGCCGCTGCCCGAAAGCACCGATCGAAAGATCAAGGCGGACTTCGTGCTGGGCGACCGTTATGGAACGAGCGCGGCGATCGAGTTCGTCGATTGCGTCGAACACGAGCTGCGCCGCCTGGGCTATACGGTGCTGCGCAACAAGCCGTATGCGGGCGGCTTCATCACCGAACACTACGGCGATCCGGCGAACCATTTTCACGCGATGCAGATCGAGGTGAACCGAGCGCTCTATATGGATGAGAAAAGCATGGCGAAAGCGGAGCGTTTCGAGCGTATCGCCGTCGATCTCTCCGAAGTCGTGGGAACGCTCGGGGAGCGAATTTCTGCACGCTATGGTGGCGAACGCGCCGCCGCCGAATGAACGGTGGCGCCAAATAAAGAGGCCGCCTGCGAGAACGCAAGCGGCCCAAGTCTAGGGAGGAAACGCCCAAGGAGGGCATCGGCGACAACCGGGTTGCCGCACCGCAATAATATGCACGTGCATCGCACAAAGCGCAAGCCCTGCTGACCTAATTTCCATGGTCTGCGTCGGCGGGCCGCATCTTTCTCACTAGCACGTTGTTCTTGAACGCTCTTCGTTCTCTAGCCGTAATCTTGGCATTGTGGAAAAGGAGCGGGATGATTTGCCGATTGGCGTCCGCCAGGTCTTCGAGCCACTCCGCGGAACGAGCATGACAGCCGTCGATTTTGCCGTTTTCATCGAACAGCTCGCCGACCTTGCCGGGCGCACCGTTCTGCCCTTCTTCCGCACCGCCATCGGTGCGGAGGACAAGAGCCGCGGGGGAGTCTTCGATCCGGTTACCGAGGCCGACCGCGCCGCCGAAGCCGCCATGCGCCGCCGGATCGGCGCGACATTCGCGCAGCACGGCATCATCGGCGAGGAATTCGGCGAAGATCGCCCCGACGCCGAATATGTTTGGGTGCTCGATCCAATCGATGGAACGAAAAGCTTCATCGCCGGTATTCCCACCTGGGGTTGTCTGATCGGCCTTATCCACAATGGCCGGCCGATCTACGGAGTGATGACGCAGCCGTTTACGCGCGAAGTGTTCATTGGCGACGGCAATAGCGCGAAATGGCGCGGCCCCGGCCACGATCATGCGATCACCCAACGCAAGCTGCATACGCGCGCCTGTTCCTCGCTCTCGGCCGCAACGCTGATGACCACCTCGCCGCTTCTCTATCCGCCCGAGGCCTTGCAGAAATTTCGACGCGTCGAGCAGGAAGTGCGGCTGTCGCGCTACGGCTGTGATTGTTACGCCTTCGCGATGCTGGCGGCAGGTCACGTCGATTGCGTCATGGAAGCGGGAGTGAAGACCTATGACGTCGCGCCGCTGATTCCGATCGTCGAAGGCGCCGGCGGAATATTCACCACTTGGAGCGGAGGCGACGCGGCGCACGGGGGCAACGTCATCGCTGCCGGCGATCCGCGCGTCCACGCCGCGGCTTTGGAACTTCTCGCCAAGACTTAGGATGCCGCGGCCGAAGCCCATGGCCAGAAGCGCCAGGTTCGGCGCCTTGGCGTTTGCATCGAGGCCAGCGACGTTGCGAGCCGGTCTTCAACGCCCGGAATGAACGCATCGAACGCGGCCCAAAACTGGGTGCGAAACAGATCACGCTCCATCAGGATGTCGTGGCGTGCGTAGGGCAGGGTGATGAACCGGCCCGCTTTCAGCCGGCCTGCAAAGAGTTCCGTCGCGGAAGTCGAAACGACTCGATCGGCGCCCGCCGCGATGACCAGAATCGGGGTCAGCGTGCGGCGCGGATAATCGGCGTCCTCGAATTGCCGCATGAGCCGGAAGGCCGCATTGGCCCAGCCGATCGTCGGGTCGCCGACGCCGAGCTCGGGCGCCGCTTTCAAGATCGCCGCGGTGCGGGCATGGCGTATCGGATCGGACGTCAAGACCGTCTCGGCGAAAGATTGAAGGAAAACAGGCCGGCCGCGGCCGCCGGGCACGAAGGCGCCGCCGAAACCCGCGATATCGAGGCCTTCGACGAGGATCCGCGCTCCGGCTTTGAGAGGCAGACGGTAAAGATCGATCATCGGCGAGGTGACGACGATCCGCGCAAACGGCGAGCGGCCGGCACGCGTCTGTTGGATGAGAATCGCGGCCGCCATGCAATGGCCGAGGGCGAACCAGGGGCGCGGGCAAAGCGCTTCGAGGACCTGTTCTTTCAGCGCCACGAGATCGCGCTCGTAGATTTCAAAATCGTCGATGTGGCTTTTTCGCCGGTTGCGGAGCTGGCGCTCCGAGAGGCCTTGGCCGCGCCAGTCCAGCGCCACCACGGCGAAGTCGCGCGCCAGCAGTTCGCTGATCGTCTCGAAATATTTTTCGATGAATTCGGCGCGGCCGGGGAGAACGACTACGGTGCCGCGCGGCGCGGAGCTCCACGCCCAGCGCGCGGCGCGCAACTGGGCGCCGTCCTGGGTGGTGAGTCCGACGAGGACGGCGCCGTCGGGAACGGGGTTCTCCGGTGTCGCGACGAGTTCCATGTGCCGAGCCTCGCTCAACGTTCTCGGCTACCTAGGCGTTTTTGCCGCGCCGTTCCAGTACCCCGGCTGACCGCTCCCGGCCTCTTGCGGAGGATAAATTCGCCACCCACAT
>JASHSW010000148.1 GCA_030038595.1 Methylovirgula sp. | reverse complement strand
CCGAACAGGCCGATGAACGGTGCGGCCGAGGCCACCGTGGCCAGCACCAGCAGGTGGGATTCGAGCTTTTCGGTCTCCCGGGCGATCGTCACGTCGAGCACCTTCTCGATGCGCGTCTGGAGGCCCATAAACGAACTCGCCGCGGTTTGCACGGAGCGTTTCCATTCGTGCATCGCCGCGACGAACAGGCTCGCCATGCCGCTGGTCGGCCGCGACGACAGGGTCGCATAAAGCTCCTCGAGCGAATTGCCCGACCAAAAGGCCTGTTCGAACCGGTCCATCGCCTTTTGCACCTTCGCAAACAGCATGACCTTGTTGATGATAATCGCCCAGCACCACACCGAGGCCCCGAGCAGCCCGATCATGACCAGTTTGACGACGATATGCGCCGACAGGAACATAGTCCAAAGCGAGACTTCCGAGGCCGGCGCGGCCAACGTGGAAGCGGCGATGTCGGCTGGATTCATGTCATTCGTCCTCGCAAACCGGCGATGAAGAGCAAAAACGCGCGCCGATACCGCAAAACCGCCGTTCGCCGGCGAATCGAGCAGCCATTAATCCCCGCCACATCGGGAATGGCAAATTCGGGGAAATCCCAAAACTTCGAGATCGGACCGATGATTAGACTTCTCCTTATCCGCAATTCGGTCATTTCTTGGGCTTTTGCCTGCGGCCGGCCGCTCAAAGGCCGCCGATCCTGTTCAGCCATTCTCAAAGTTAACATGGAGTTACGAAATCTACGGCGGCTTGGCGCCGCCACGCAAGCCTAGGCGCTCGATGCCGAACATTTGCAATTCCTACCCCGCCCCCGCCGAGCCGGCGGGACCAGCGGCGATGCGGCCCTCGTTCGTCCGATCGGCGGCCGGCGCTAGATGCCGTCGTCTGCAGCGCGTCCAAGCAGGGCCTGGATTTCGGCGGGAAGGCGCCTCGCCCGTCCATCCGCGACTGCCGCGACGCGGACCTGGGCGGCGGCCAGCAGTTCCGCGCCGCGCAAAATCTTCTGCGCCAGTTCGATCGAAGCGCCGCCGAGCTTGTCGAGCGACGTCTCGACGCAAAGCTCATCGTCCATACGCGCCGGCCGGAGGTATTCGACGCGCATGCTGCGTACGACGAAGACGAGCGAGGCCGCCGCAAAGAGCGACGATTGGACGATGCCGCGGGCGCGCAGGAATTCGCTGCGGCCGCGTTCGAAGAAACGCAGATAGGCAACATGCTGCACGAAGCCGGAGAAATCCGTGTCTTCGTAATAGACGCGGACCATGAGACGTTGCGGCTTCTCGGTCATGTTGCATCCGCGGCGCATGGCGCCGAGCTTGTCTAGAGGTCGCGCCGCGGGCTCGAACGACGGCGAATCGGGGCGCCCGGGCGGCCGATTTTTGCGCCTCGCGCCGGCCGGTGATAGGCTTGCTGCATAGCGTGGATTCGGACAGTGCGGAACCATGTACAGCCGCGTCACCAACGACATTCAGATTATCGTCATGCCCGAATTCGTCCCCGAACGCTCCGATGCCGACGAGGCGACGTTCTTCTGGGCTTATACGGTCGAGATCGCCAATTGCGGGGCGCTGACCGTTCAATTGACGGCCAGGCATTGGAAGATCACCGACGCAAACGGCAGGCTCGAAGAAGTGCGCGGTCCCGGCGTTGTCGGCGAACAGCCGGTCTTGAAGCCCGGCGAGCGTTTTCGCTACACCTCCGGCTGTCCGCTCACGACACCGTCCGGCATCATGACGGGCAGCTATCGGATGGTGAATGAGAAGGGCGATATTTTCGACGCGGAAATACCAACCTTTTCGCTCGACTCGCCCTATGTCGCGCGGGTCCTCAACTAGGCGTCCGACCGGGCGGAGCACAGGGTTCGACGCAGCGTGGCTTCGATTTCCTCGAGCGTAGCGGACGGCGGATTGGCCGAGACGTTGGCAATCCTCGAGCGGCTCGTCGGCTTCGATACGGAAAGCGCTAAATCCAATCTCGGTTTGGTCGGCGAAGTCGAAGCCTATCTCACAAGGCACGGCGCCGACTATGTGAAAGTGCCGAACGCGTCGGGCGACAAAGCGGCGCTACTTGCGACGATTGGCCCGAAGATCGACGGCGGCATCGTACTGTCGGGCCATACCGACGTCGTGCCGGTGGAAGGCCAGGCCTGGAGCGGCGACCCGTTCAGCCTGCGGCGTGCGGACGGCCGCGTTTTTGGACGCGGCACCTGCGACATGAAGGGCTTCGACGCGCTTTGCCTCGCCATGATCCCGGAATTTCAAGAGGCGCGGCTTCGACGCCCGGTCCATATCATGTTGAGCTACGACGAGGAGGTCGGCTGCCGGGGCGGCCTCGATACGATCGCCCGGTTCGGCCGCGATCTGCCCCGTCCCGCCGCGGCAATCGTCGGCGAGCCGACTTCGATGCAGGTCGCCGATGCGCATAAGAGCATCGCCACCTATCAGACGCTCGTGCGCGGCAAGGAAGCCCATTCGGCGCGCCCGCAACTCGGCGCCAGTGCGATCGAAGCGGCCTGCAAACTCGTCGCCGAACTCTACCGATTCGCCGATGCAATCAAGACGACAACGAATCCGCGCTTCGATCCGCCGTATTCGACCGTTCACGTCGGCACCATCCGCGGCGGCACGGCGCGCAACATCCTGGCCAAAAATTGCGTTTTCCAGTGGGAATTCCGTGGCCTGCCGGGCGCGCGGCAAAATTCGGCGTTCACCCGCCTCAATGCCTATGCGGCGGAAATCGCCAACCCAAACCTGCGGATCGAGACGCAGATCGAAAGCGAGGTTCCTGGGCTTACCGCGGCGCCGGGGTCTCTCGCCGAACAGCTCGCATTGAGGGCGGCCGGCGCCGAGCATACGACGACCGCGCCGTTTGCGAGCGAAGCGGGGCAATTCCAGAAAGCGCGGATTCCCGCCGTTGTTTGCGGGCCGGGTTCGATTGCGCAGGCACATCAGCCGGACGAATACGTCGAGATCGCCCAACTTGAAGCCGGCATCGAATTCATGCGCCGGCTGGCGGCGGAATTGGCGTAACCGGACGGCTCGGTCAGACCCGCTTCGCAAGGAACGTCATGCGCGCCTGATTGTGGCCGATGTTGCGGTCGAGACGCCGCGCCTCGAAGCCGCGCGTCGCCAATAGCCGCTGCATTTCGGGGATAGCGAATGTGGTCAGCCCCATCCTGCCGCGCACTCTGCGGTAGCGCGAAAAGAACGCGGCCAAGAGGCCGCGCAGCGCGGCGAGAAGAAATCCGCTGCGATAGGCGAATTCGACGAGCGCCCAAGAATCGGTGAGCGC
This sequence comes from Methylovirgula sp., assembly GCA_030038595.1. Classification (GTDB taxonomy): domain Bacteria; phylum Pseudomonadota; class Alphaproteobacteria; order Rhizobiales; family Beijerinckiaceae; genus Methylovirgula. Next base: position 3,188 of record JASHSW010000148.1, on the reverse strand, counting down.
GTCGACATGCGGCGGAATGATGTCGGCGATGACGAGCCGTCCGCCGAGTTTCAATTTCGCCGCGGCGTAGCCGACGAGCGCGCTGCATTCCTCCCGGCTCAAATACTGCAGCACCGAATTGCACATCATCAGATCGAGGCTCGAGTCGGGCAACGCTTCGAGACCGGCGCGGTCGAGCACGGCGATTTTCGGATTTGCCTTGTTGCGCGTCCGCAGCAACGTCTCGATCTTCGGGATCGGGTCGTAAAGATAGAGACGGCCGCATTTCTCGGCGAGGAAATCGGCGGCGAGCGCCTCGCCGCAGCCGTAGTCGAGCAGCAGAGCCTGCGGCGAGGAAATGAGTGCGGCGATCTCCTTGCCGACATCGGCGTAATACAATGCGCGATGCCGACTGTTCACATAGAGCACTTGGTCGCCGCTCCAGAAGTCGCGTCTGGACATGGGTTAACGCCAATTCCTAGATCACGCAAAACTATCGCGCGCCGGGGCAGCGGAGAACCTCGATCGTCACGTGGCTCAAGCCCGGTAGATCCGCGAGCCGTGCCTTATGCTCCTGCGGCGATTTCGGATGGTCGCTGACGATCGATATGACCGCCGCGCGGTGTCCGGGACCGAGCCGCCACAGATGAAGATCGGAGACGAAGTCGCCCTCGGTCTCGAGGCGCGCCTTGATCGCTTCACGAAGTCGATCGTCGGATGTTACGTCGAGCAACACGCCGCCCGCGTCGCGCAGGAGACCGTACGCCCAACTCAAGATCACGCCCATGCCGATGAGGCCGACGGCCGGATCCATGAAGACGAGCCCGAAATTTCGGGCGAGCAACAGGCCGCCGACGGCAAGCAGCGAGGTCGCCGCGTCGGCGAGCACGTGCACATAGGCGGCGCGCAAATTATGGTCGGTGTGGTCATGACGGTGATCGCCGCGGGAGGCGCGCTCGTGACGAGGATCGTCGCGCAGCAGCCAGGCGCTCGCGAGGTTGACGCAAAGCCCCAAGACGGCGATCCCCAGCGCCTCGTTGTAGGCGATGGAGCGGGGCGCAATCAGGCGCATGACCGATTCGTAGCCGATGAAGAGAGCGACCATGGCAAGCACCAGGCCGCTTGCGAAGGCGGCGAGATCGCCGAACTTGCCGGTACCGAAGGCAAAGCGCGGGTCGTTGGCATGGCGGCGCGCATAGGCGTAGGCGAGCGCGGCGACACCGAGTGCCGCCACGTGGGTCGACATATGAAGACCATCGGCAATCAGCGCCATCGAGCCGAAGATCGCGCCGCCGCCGATTTCGGCGACCATCATCGCCGCCGTGAGCGCGACGACGACCAGCATGCGTCGCTCGTTGGCGGCGTGATGCCGACCCAAAAACACATGCGGATGGGTAAACCCATCGAGGGAGTGATCGTGCGTCAAACTGCGATCCTCAACGTGCAGACCGAGCGCCGGCCGCGCCCGTTACTTGAGGAATACATAGATATCGACGGCCAGGTTTGGATCCTCGGCATTGGTCAATTCGCTCAAATATTCCTCGACGAAGAAATCGCGCGCTTCAAGGCCTTTCTCATCGAGATAGGCGGTGATGAGATCGTAGGTCGAATCGATGTCATCGTAGGGACCGCGATGCTGAAATTTGATCGCCTTGCCGGAGGGCGAGGAGGCAAGCTGCACATCGCCCGAAAATGCTACAGCCGGCTTGGCGGCGAGCGGCACCATCGCCTCATAGGAAAAGCCCGTATCGTCGGTTTCCGTGAACACCGCGAACGGCGGTCCGGAGGCCTTGAGCCCGGCCTTATCCAATGCGGCTTTGATCTTGGTGAGCGAATCCTTAATCGCGGCGAAACCATCGTCCCATTTGGCCTTGCCGGAAAGCATTGCGGTCGGGCGGGCCGGCACCTCGATGATCTCGGCGCTCGCCTCGCTCGGCACGCCCGGTGAACCTTGCTCGGGTTCGCTACCTGCGGCGTCGGGCGCGGAAACGGCAGGAGCGGGCGTGACGGTCGCGGGCGGGGCTTGTGTCGCCGGAGCGGGAGTTGTCGCGATGGCGGGGGCGGGAGCCGCTGGCGTGACTGGCGCCTGCGCCTGGGCGGCGTGAAAGGCAACGGCAAGCGCAATAGTTAAGCCCAAGCTTACCGAAGGCCATTTCATGAGGTTCATGCGCCGCTCCCCCCTCGGACTTCGGAATTTCGGCCAAACCGGCCGTCTGCTCGACGGCGGGGCCGGCCGGTGCGCAGATTCTTAGCCATGGCCGCGGCTTTTTCCTATATGAAGCTCGAACCCGAGATGAACATGCATCCTTTGGCCTCGCGACCGGTCTTGAAGATGAACGGGCTCGGCAACGAGATCCTGATTCTCGATCTGCGCGGCGCGCCGGGCGATCTTTCTCCGGCGGCCGTGAAGGCAATCGGACGCGGCGACCGCCTCGGCTTCGATCAGCTCATGGTGCTGCGCGACCCACGTTCCTCCGGCACGGAAGCCTATGTGCAAATCTACAACAGCGACGGCAGCGAGGCCGGCGCCTGCGGCAATGGCGCGCGCTGCGTCGCCTGGAAGTTGTTGCGCGGCACGAATCGCGAAATGCTGAAGATCGAGACCTCGGCCAGCGTACTCGAATGCCGCCGCCAAGGCGAATGGAGCATTTCCGTCGACATGGGCAAGGCGCGCTTCTTCTGGCGCAACATTCCGCTCGCCAAGCCGGTGGAGGACACGGGCGCTATTCGTTTCGACGAGATGCCGGTACCGGCGGCGGCGATCAACGTCGGCAATCCGCACGCCGTCTTCTTTGTGGGCGACCTCGACGCCTACGACCTCGCGACAATCGGCCCGAAACTCGAACATCATTCGCTCTTTCCGGAGCGCACCAATATCACGCTCGCGCGGATCGAAAGCCGCGATCACATTACGGCGAAGGTTTGGGAACGCGGCGCGGGATTGACGCGCGCCTGCGGCTCGGCTGCTTGCGCGACGCTGGTCGCCGCGGCGCGCAAGGCGCTTGCCGAACGCGCCGCGAAGGTGAGCCTGCCGGGCGGCGATCTTCACGTCACCTGGCGCGAAGACGCGCACGTCGTCTTGACCGGCCCGGTCGAATTGGAATTCGAAACGGAGCTCGATCCGCTGCTCTTCGAGGATGTGGCGGCGTGAACGCCATTGCGCCCCGGCGCGTCGAAGTCGTGAACTTCGGCTGCCGTCTGAACCTCGT
>JASHSW010000147.1 GCA_030038595.1 Methylovirgula sp. | reverse complement strand
GCCAAATAGGCCGCCAGCGAGGCGAGCGTCAATGCCGCCACTCCATAGGCGGCGAGGTCGAACCCCGGCAGCGGCGCGAAGTGAAACGCCTTGGCGCCGAGCACCGCAGCCGCGAAAGCGATCTGCGCCACCGTATTGATCTTCGAGATCAACAGGGGCCGGATCTTAAGTCGCTTGTCCATCAACCAGGAGACCATAAATGCGCCGATGATCATCACGTCGCGCGCCACGACGACGATCGCCAGCGTGCTCGGCAGCGCACCCGCAACCGCAAGCGCCACGTAAATCGAGACGAGCAGAGCTTTGTCGGCCAACGGATCGAGGTAGGCGCCAAGTTCGGTGCGCAAGTTGAAGCGCTTGGCAAGCCAGCCGTCGATGGCGTCGGAAATGCCGGCGATGATGAAGAGCACGCAGGCTTCTCGCCAGCGCCCGGCCGAAATCATGGCGATCACGACCGGCACCAGCCCCAGCCGGGCAAGCGTGATCAGATTGGGCAGACTGGCGTAACCGGACATAGGTTCCCAAAGAGACGGGTTCGCAAAGCATAGCGTCAATTCGGCCGATTCCGGAATCGCGCGGCGGGCGCCGCGCTTGCCTTGCGCGGTGCGAGAGGCTAGGCGTGGCCTTCCGATTGAGGGCGGAAATGGCGAAAGGTCTCACCTATGCCGATGCCGGCGTCGATATCGATGCCGGCAATGCCATGGTCGAGAAGATCAAACCGCTCGCACGGGCGACGCGGCGGCGCGGCGCGGACGCCCAAATCGGCGGTTTCGGCGGCCTCTTCGATCTGAAGGCCGCGGGCTTCAAAGATCCGATCCTGGTTGCCGCCACGGACGGTGTCGGCTCGAAGCTGAAACTCGCCGTAGCGAGCGGCTTGCATGCGACGATCGGCATCGATCTCGTCGCAATGTGCGTCAACGATCTCGTCGTGCAAGGCGCCGAGCCTTTGTTCTTTCTCGATTATTACGCGACCGGCAAGCTCGACCCGGAGATCGGCGCAAGCATCGTTGCCGGAATTGCGCAAGGCTGCATCGAGGCCGGCGCCGCGTTGATCGGCGGCGAGACGGCCGAAATGCCGGGCCTCTATGCGGACGCCGATTACGATCTCGCGGGCTTCGCGGTCGGCGCCGTCGAACGCGGCAAGCTTCTGCCGAAAGACATCGCCGCCGGCGACATCGTTCTCGGACTTCGCTCCTCGGGGCTTCATTCGAATGGATTTTCGCTCGTTCGGCGGATCGTCGCGGAAAACGGCCTAAAGTTTTCCGATGCGGCGCCATTCGCGCCGCAGCAGACGCTCGCCCAAGCGCTCCTCACGCCGACGCGGATCTATGTGCGCGCGCTGCTGGCGCTTCTCAACGCAAGCAGCGCCGTGAAAGGTCTGGTGCACATCACCGGCGGCGGATTTCCCGACAATCTGCCGCGTGTCCTGCCGCAGGGCCTCGGCGTGCGCGTCGATCTTTCGGCGATCCCCGCGCCGCCGGTCTTTGCATGGCTTGCGGGATTTGTCGACGAGTCCGAGATGCTGCGCACCTTCAACTGTGGGATCGGGATGGCACTGATCGCCGCGCCGGCAAAGGTCGCGGCGCTCGAAGCCGATCTGCGCGCCGTCGGCGAAGCGCCGATCCTTCTTGGCGAGATTGTCGGGAAGCCCGGCGTTGCCTATTCCGGCCGGCTGGCGCTGTGACGCGCAAACGTACCGCGATTCTGATTTCGGGCCGCGGCTCCAATATGCGCAGTCTGATCGAAGCGGCGTCGGCGCCCTCCTATCCCGCCGAGATCGTCCTGGTCCTCTCCAATCGTCCCGAAGCCGAAGGGCTCGGCGTCGCCAAAGAGCTTGGCATCGCGACCGCCGCGGTCGATCACAAGATCCACGCCGGGCGCGAGAATTTCGAGGCAAGTCTTCAGGTCCTGCTCGAATTGCACCGCGTCGAACTCATCTGTCTTGCCGGTTTCATGCGGCTCTTGACGCCGTCGTTCGTGCGGCTCTGGGAGGGAAGGATGATCAACATTCATCCCGCTTTGCTGCCGGCCTACCGCGGCCTGCATACGCACGAGCGGGCCTTGGCCGATGGCGCAAAAATCCACGGCTGCACCGTGCATTTCGTCGTTCCCGCCATGGATGAAGGGCCGGTCATCGCCCAGGCTGCGGTCGCCATTGTCGACGGCGACACGCCCGAAACCCTCGCCCGCCGCGTGCTCGCCGAGGAACACATCCTTTATCCGGCGGCGCTGGCGGCCGTGGCGAGCGGCCGGATCAAACTCGTCGGTGATCGCGTCGTAAGAGAGGACCCGGAGCAAGACCCGCACTTCCTGCCGGGCGGGAGCTAGCTTTCGGGCTTCCAGGCCTCGTAATCGCCGGTAGCGGGGGGGCGCGTGCCAGCCGCCAAGCTTGAGCCCGGCGGACGCCAAGCCTGCGGCGTACCTGTTAAATTCGGCAGATACCGGGCTTGCCATTCGCGCGCCGCGTAGTTTTCCTGGGACGGCGGCAGATCCACGGTGTGGTGCAGCCAGCCATACCAGCCGGGCGGCGTCGCCGAGCCTTCCGCATAGCCGGCATAAATCACCCAGCGCCGCTCGAAACCAAGCGCCGGGTCCCTGCCGCGGGCGCGATAATAGCGGTTGCCGAATTCGTCGCTGCCCACCAACTCGCCCTTCCACCAGGTGTAGAAGAGCGTGTTGAGGGTGGCTCCGTGCCACCACGTGAAAAGCCGAAGAAGCGGACGCATCGAGTTCGTTACCATAAGAACTCCGGGCAACTATGGCGGCGGGCCGCCGCCTTGTCCAGAACGGCGCCTGGCGACTCAAAGCGTCGGCGTTCCATTTCGGCCCGGATGCAAGCCCTCAATTGGGCCGCCTGGGGATATGGCGCAAGACTCACGAGGGCACTTGCGCGCGGGCTTGCAGAGCGCCGCCGAGCGGCCAACAATCTCGCCAACCGGGCCTGGAATTTTTAACAATTTCCACAATATTTTGTGTTGAAGCAGAGAGCAACCACTAATCCTTGACGCGTAGGAAGATCGCGCGTTAGGGTCGCTTTCCTTCTCAAGCGACATCTCAGGATCACATCATGCGGATCGAGCGGCGCACCACGACGGCAGATACCTCGCCCTACGATGGAATCGAATTCCGCGCGACTCGAAGCGAGATTCGCAATCCGGACGGCTCGACCGTGTTCGCACTCGACGGGATCGAAGTTCCGGCGTCATGGAGCCAAGTTGCCGCCGATGTACTCGCCCAAAAATATTTCCGCAAGGCGGGCGTGCCGACGCGGCTGAAACCCGTCGAGGAGCCCGGCGTTCCCGAATTTCTCTGGCGCCGCGTGGCGGACGAAGAGGCGCTCGATCTCCTGCCGAAGGCGGAGCGATTCGGCTCGGAGCGCTCGGCCCGCCAGGTTTTCGACCGGCTGGCCGGGGCTTGGACCTATTGGGGCTGGAAGGGCAAAGTTTTCGATTCGGTCGAAGACGCCCGCGCCTTCTTCGACGAATTGCGCTGCATGCTCGCCAAGCAGATCGCCGCGCCCAATTCGCCGCAATGGTTCAACACCGGCCTCTATTGGGCCTATGGAATCAACGGGCCGAGCCAGGGTCATTTCTACGTCGATTTCGAATCGGGCAAGCTCGTGAAGTCCAAGTCGGCCTACGAGCATCCGCAGCCGCATGCCTGTTTCATCCAGTCGGTCGCCGACGATCTCGTCAACGAAGGCGGGATCATGGATCTTTGGGTGCGCGAGGCGCGGCTGTTCAAATACGGCTCGGGCACCGGCTCCAACTTTTCCAAGCTGCGCGGCGAGAACGAGGCGCTTTCGGGGGGCGGCAAGTCCTCCGGCTTGATGTCCTTCCTGAAGATCGGCGACCGCGCCGCCGGTGCCATCAAATCGGGCGGCACCACGCGCCGCGCCGCCAAAATGGTCGTGGTCGACGTCGATCACCCCGACATCGAGGCCTATATCGATTGGAAGGTGAAGGAGGAGGAGAAGGTCGCCGCCCTCGTCGCCGGCTCCAAGATCGTGAAGAAGGCGTTGAAAGCGATTCTGCGCGCCTGCGTCAATTGCGAGGGTCCGGGCGACGATTGTTTCAACCCGGAAATGAATCCGGCGCTGAAAAAGGAGATCAAGCTCGCCCGCCGCGCCTCGGTGCCGGACGGCATGATCAAGAAGATCATCCAGTTCGCGCGCCAGGGCTATAAAGACATCGACCAGGTGGTCAGCTTCGACACGTTCTCGACCGATTGGGATTCGGAAGCCTATCTCACCGTCTCCGGACAGAATTCCAACAATTCGGTACGCGTCACCGATGCGTTTTTGCGCGCCGTGGAGGAAGACGCCGACTGGACTTTGACCCGCCGCCTCGACGGCAAGCCGCATAAGACGATGAAGGCGCGCGCGCTTTGGGAGAAGATCGGCTACGCGGCCTGGGCCTCGGCCGACCCCGGACTTCAATACCACACCACCATCAACGATTGGCACACCTGCCCGGCGGCCGGGCCGATCGTCGCGTCCAATCCTTGCTCGGAATATATGTTCCTCGACGACACGGCCTGCAATCTCGCCTCGCTGAACCTGCTGCCGTTCCGCGATCCGCAAACCAAGGTCTTCGACGTCGAAGCCTATGAACACGCCGTCAAGCTCTGGACGATCGTGCTCGAAATCTCCGTCCTGATGGCGCAGTTCCCCTCGAAGGAGATCGCCCGGCTCTCCTATGATTACCGCACGCTCGGCCTCGGCTACGCCAATATCGGCGGGCTGCTCATGTCATCGGGCATCGCCTATGACTCGGACGAAGGCCGCGCGATCTGCGGCGCGCTCTCGGCGATCATGACCGGCGTTGCCTACGCGACCTCCGCCGAAATGGCGCGCGAACTCGGCGCCTTCACCGAATTTGCCGACAATCGCGAGGCGATGCTGCGCGTAATGCGCAACCATCGGCGCGCCGCGCATGGCGAGGCGGCGGGCTACGAGAAGCTTGCCACCCTGCCCGTCCCGCTCGATCACGCCGCCTTGCCCGACGCTACGCTCGGCGAACATGCGATCGCCGCCTGGGACAAGGCGGTAGCGCTCGGCGAAGCGCATGGCTATCGCAATGCGCAGGTTTCGGTCGTCGCTCCGACCGGCACGATCGGGCTGGTGATGGATTGCGACACGACCGGCATCGAGCCGGATTTCGCGCTCGTCAAATTCAAGAAGCTCGCCGGCGGCGGCTATTTCAAGATCATCAACCGCGCCGTGCCGGAGGGTCTGCGGGCGCTCGACTATCGCGAATCGGAGATCGCCGAGATCGAAGCCTACGCGGTCGGCCACGCCTCGCTCGGCCAAGCCCCTGCCATCAACCCGACGAGCCTGCGCGCCAAAGGCTTCACCGACGCCAAGCTCGAAGAGCTCGAAAAGTCGCTGGCCTCGGCCTTCGACATCAAGTTCGTGTTCAACAAATGGACGCTGGGCGCCGACTTTCTCGTCAACACGCTGAACGTGCCGGAAGAAAAGCTCGACGACCCGAATTTCGACTTGCTCGCTTTTCTCGGCTTCTCCAAGGCCGACATCGAAGCCGCCAACATCCACGTCTGCGGCGCGATGACGGTCGAAGGCGCGCCGCATCTGAAGCCCGAACATTATCCCGTCTTCGATTGCGCCAGTCCGTGCGGGCGCACCGGCAAGCGCTACCTCTCGGTCGAGAGCCACATCCGCATGATGGCCGCGGCGCAGCCGTTCATTTCGGGCGCGATCTCGAAGACCATCAACATGCCGAACGAAGCCGGCGTCGAGGATTGCAAGGAAGCCTATATGCTCTCCTGGCGGCTCGCGCTCAAAGCCAACGCGCTCTATCGCGACGGCTCGAAACTCTCGCAGCCTTTGAATGCGCAGCTCATCGCCGACGAGGAAGACGAGGAAGAAGCGGTCGAGGCGCTGGTCGCCGCCAATATGCCGGCGCGCGCCACGGCGGTCGCCGAAAAGATCGTCGAGCGCATCGTCGAGAAGATCGAGCGCATCCGCGACCGCGAGCGCCTGCCCGACCGGCGCAAGGGCTATACGCAGAAGGCGGT
>JASHSW010000146.1 GCA_030038595.1 Methylovirgula sp. | reverse complement strand
ATCACCTCATGAACGATTGCCGGCATCTCATGGCGCTGCGTGCCAAGAAACGCGACATCACGGTGAACGAGTCCTCGGAGGCCGAGTTGCCGCGCATCTGGGCCGACGAACGCGCCGTGCGGCAAGTCGCGTTGAACCTGCTGTCGAACGCGATCAAATTCACCCCGCGCGGCGGGACGGTGACGATCAAAGTCGGCTGGACTTCGGTAGGCGGTCAATATTTCTCGGTAAAGGACACCGGGCCGGGAATTCCGGAAGAGGAAATCCCGATCGTGATGTCGTCTTTCGGACGCGGCGCGCTCGCCCAAAAAAACGCGGAGGAAGGGTCGGGCCTCGGCCTGCCGATCGTCAAAGGCCTCGTCGAGCTGCACGGCGGCACGTTTACGCTGAAATCCAAGGTGCGCGAGGGCACCGAGGTCATCGTCGTCTTTCCGCCCGAGCGCGTCATGAACGCGTTGCCGAGGCTCGATCCCGAAGAGCCTCCGCCGACCGAGACGCCACGCCAGGCCCGCTCCGCCGCCTAGCGGTTGCACGCATCGCCCGCTTCTCTTAAGCCAGACTTCGCCGCAACGCCGTGGCGCCCCGGATTTCCCCGCGAAACAGCGAAGTCGAGGAACAGATGCGTGCATCGAAATGGCTGCTGGCACTGGCTCTGCTATCGCTCGCCGCCTCCGCTGCGACGCCGCTCGCAGCGCAGGGCCATGCCAAGCCGGAAAGACCTGCGGCGGCCGCGACCACGCCGCCAAACCCGCTTCCGCCCGAGGCGGTGACGAACCACGTGCTGGTGCTTCCCGACCGGACGATCCGTTTCACGGCGCAAGCCGGGGCCATCCGGCTGAGCGATGCAAAGAGCGGCGCACCGCTGGCCGATGTTGCCTACGTCGCATTCTTGAAAGATGGGGAAGACCCGGCCAAGCGGCCGCTGACGTTTGCTGTCAACGGCGGACCGGGCGCCGCATCGGTGTGGCTCGATCTCGGCGCGCTCGGCCCCTGGCGGCTGCCGATCACCGGCGCGGCGCTTTCGCCTTCCGCGCCGCCGCTCACCGTCGATAACGCCGACACTTGGCTCGACTTCACCGATCTCGTGTTCATCGATCCGCCGAAGACCGGCTATAGCCGCATCCTCGCCAAGGACGATTCGGCTGCGAAAAGCTTCTTCTCGGTTTCTGGCGACATCGACGCTCTCGGGGTGGTCATCCGCAAATGGGTGGCGGCGAACAAGCGCTGGGAAAGCCCCAAGTTCATCGTTGGAGAAAGCTACGGCGGATTTCGCGGCCCGAAGCTGGCGCGCCGCTTGAGCGAAAGCGAGGGCATCGGCATCGACGGGCTCGTATTGATTTCGCCGGTCCTCGACTTCGCTTGGTTCGATGGCACCGACAATCCGCTGACTTATGCCGGCCGCTTGCCCTCGTTCGCCGCGACGGCGCGCGGCTTGCGCGGCCTTGACGGACGCAGCCGCCTCGCCGACGTCGAAGCCTACGCCGCGGGTCCCTATGTCGTCGATCTGCTGCGCGGCGAACGCGATCCCGCCGTGCTCGACCGGATGAGCGCGAAAGTGGCCGGCTTCATCGGCCTCGATCCGGCCTTCGTGCGGCGCCTTGCCGGACGCGTCGATGCTGCGGCCTTCGATCGCGAACGCGGCCGCGCCCAAGGGCGCATTGCCAGCGCCTACGACTCGCTCGTTACGGGATTCGATCCCAACCCGCATAGTTTCACGAGCCATTACGCCGATCCCGTTCTTGACGCGTTGTGCCCGCCGCTTGCGAGCGCCATGGCCGACATCTACCAGAAACAGCTCAACTGGTTCGTCGAGGCGCGCTACGATGTGCTCAACAAAGCGGTGAGCCGAGATTGGGATTGGGGCTCGGGACAGCCGGAAGCCGTCTCCGACCTCAAACAGGACTTGGCGCTCGATCCGCATTTCCGCGTGCTGATCGCGCACGGTCTCACCGACGAAGTGACTCCCTATTTCGCCACGCAACTGCTCATCAATCAGATCCCCCCGATGGGCGATCGGAACCGGCTGCGTCTCGTCGTCTATGGCGGCGGCCACATGGTTTACGCACTCGATGCCTCGCGCGCCGCGCTGCGCGAAGACGCGCGCAAGCTGATCGAAGGGAAGTGAAAAGCTCGCGCCGGCCGGCCGTCAATCGCGCGGACGCGGCGGTTCGGCGCTGGCGATCTCCGACGCCTTATAAAGCGGGAGGATCAGGCGAAACCAACCGCGCGTGTCGTAGCCGCCGTAATTGCGCTCCGCGACGTCGCGCGAGGCATAGACTTGCACGCGAAACGGCCCAAAGTCATACCCGCCGAGGACGCCCACCGCGAATTGCCCCTGCCGTTTGTAGACCGGGGTGGGACTCGAGATATCCGACGAACCATAGGCGATGAGACCGGCCTCGAACTTGCCGAATTTTTTCGCCGCGGTCAGATCGAGGTTGAGCCAGTCCGGGAATCGCGCATCGTCGCCGAATATCCCGTTTGCGAGATTGGCGGTGAGATTGTATCCGCCGCCAATATAGCTCACTGCGGCGCGCTGTTCGAACGAGGCTTGGGTGAAGGCAAGGCTATAAGGCATGGCGGCGCGATAGCCGGCGAGATAGCTTGCCCCGAAACCGCCGCCAAAATCATGCGCCAACTGTCCCGCAAACAAGGTGCTGTTGGCATAAACGACATTCTTCGGCGTACCGGTCGTCCAGGCGAACGGCTGCGCAAAGATCATCTGAAGGCGGGTGTTGTAAAAGGTAATCGGCGTCGCCCAGGCAAGAACGGGGAGATTGATTCCGTTATCGCCCACCTTGCCCGTTCGATGCCCGAATCCGGCCGTGTCGATGAAATAGATGCCTTCCGACAACGGCATACCAACCGGCAGGCCAACGGTGATCCCGGGCGGCAGCACACTTCCAGCGTAGGCGGGTGAAGCTGACGAAACGAGCGCGCATGCCACTGCTGCGCAAAGGACTTTGCGTTTCATCCGGCCCCCCGAACGTATTATGACAATTAGATGACAACGGAAGGCCGGTCTGCGTCAAGCCGGTTCGCAGATCTTTTTGGCACTTGCGCACCAGCTCGTAATTCGCCGGTGCGATCGGCCCCGTCTGCAGCAGGCGCGAGATCTTTCCCTTACGCGCGCCCGCCGCATCCGATCGGCAAAAAGGAAGTCGGTCCGGCCAGACATCGGACGAGCGCGCCGTTGCACATTCCTTGATTCGGTCTGTGCGATCGCCGACGCCGCGGCTCGACAACGCGAGGTCGCTCCACACGCTCGTATCGGTGATACTGCGCCGCAATGCGATAACGGACGCGGACACGTTTCGCCGCGCGAGCGCACATGCGCTTCGGCTTTCGGCCGTTTCACATCCGGCTGGACAGGAACGGCTGCATTTTCGCCATAAACACTGTCGAGTTTGTCGGTCCCTCAGTGCTACGTCGATGCTCAAGCTTTCAGACCGAGCGAGAGGCGTTCTTCCCTTGGTGGGAGCCGGCTTGCTATTTGCGTTAGCGCTGGCTCTAATCCGCTTTGCGGTCACCGCCGGCCCCTCCAGCGTGCAATCGAAATTGAGCGCCGCCGACCTTCTTCGCGCGTGCGCATCCATCACGGACAGTGGGTTTCACGCTCAGTGCCTTCGGCAAGCGGCCGAAGCCGACCGCGCCAAGCGGACGCTCGACGCGGTAAGCGATTCGCCAGCGACTCAACAGACGGGCGCCACGAAGGCTGCCGCGGCTCATCAATAACGCGGAGCGGCGGCGGCTGGGAGGCCCCAAAGTCGAAGCGTATCCACGACCGCGTTGAAGCGCTTTCTTCGGTACCGCCAAATGCGTTGACGACATAGGCGAGTAGGCCTTGCGGCACGCGATATGGTCTCGCCTGCGCTTTGATTCGACGCGCGACGGCTGCGGTGGAAAAGCCGCAATCGGCTTGCTTCGCTCCGCGCGACGCTTCTCGAAAGGCGCACACGAACCGCTCGGCCCCAGATTTGGCGGAAGGGGTGGGATTCGAACCCACGGCGGACTTTCACCCGCGGCGGTTTTCAAGACCGCTGCCTTAAACCACTCGGCCACCCTTCCCGCAGCACAATCATTTCATGCCGGGCGCCTCAATCGATCGGTATTCCGCCCGGCGCAAAGATCGCTGATCTCGCCGCGCCGATCCAGTCCGCCAAGAAACTTTGCCGTGGCACACGAGTTTACGAGCCGCAGCGCTGGCGCGAGCGGATGCCTTGCCCCTTCCGCGTAAGCGCCGCCTGTCCTTGACCCGGGCGCAAGCACGGACAGTAACCATCGTTAACTGAAAGTTGATCGGCGCCAAATTTATGGCCTTTGAAGGTCCCCGATCAGCCGCAGTTCAATCTTAAGGATGCCACAATGGGGCGATGAGCTTCCATTAAGGAATTGTTTACTATCGCAATAGGCAATCGCTATCCAAGAAACTGTTGCGGATTGGCGAC
>JASHSW010000145.1 GCA_030038595.1 Methylovirgula sp. | reverse complement strand
CAAAGCCAGGAACTGCTGATGGCCTTCCGCCAATGGAAGCAAGACTATTGGCGCGCGGTGGAAATCAATCGGGAGTTCGCCGGCCACTTCCGTCCGAGCTTCCTGCACAGAGCATGCGTGTGGCTTCTCAATTATTTGTTGGATCACCCGCATCCGTTCGCGCAGCCGCCTGTGCCGCAAGAAGCCGAGCAGTCGGCGAACTGACCCGGGCGCCAGGGACGATCCACGAGCGATCCGCCACCGCACATGCGGCGGCGGCTTGGCTTATGACGCTGCTTCGGGCTGGACGCATTGCGCTCCGGCGCGTTCGCTAAGCAGTCGCACCCATTCCATTAGCTTGTCGATCTTTTGCGCCTCCAAGGCCGAGAGATGTTTCATGAGGGTCTCGATCTCCTCCTTGGCGGCGAGATTCGTCTCGTAGTCGTGCTGGGCCTGTTGCCGGTCACGCTCGCCTTGCCGGTTCTGGCTCATCATGATGATTGGGCTTGCATAGGCGGCCTGGAACGAGAGCACTAGATTGAGCAGGATGAACGGATAGGGGTCCCAACGCTGCACGAATGCAATTAGGTTGAGTACTACCCAAATCGCCAGAATGACGCTCTGGACGACTATGAACGTCCAACTTCCCACGACTTGCGCAAACCCATCGGCGAGACGCGCGCCGAACGTCAATTGGTCTTCGTGAGCCTCGTGCCAATTCGTGTGGGGGCGCATAGCACATCTCCTCTTTCGCCAAGTCTCGGCGAACCATGAACGATCCAACGGCGCGGAACGCCGCACGAAAACGTAATCAATCCTGCGCAATCGCAACAAACGTGTGAAGGCGACGCCGGCCGGCAGCCTTCTCTTGTGCCAAACAGCGGACCGACGACGGGGCGGCGCCGACGGCGTATGGCAAGCGGATCTGTGCGGTCGCCGTGTTCGACCTACCGCTCAGAGCTTCTTGATGATGCCTGTAAACGTATCGGCGACGAAGATGAACGGCTTCAGCAGCAGGTGCGGCGCAGGCAACCGCGAGGCAAGCGCCGCGAAAGGCCCCGGATTGGTCGGCGGCGCGGGCGCGGCGACCGGCAGCATCGGCGAGGCAACAGCGGGCGACCGCGGCTGGGCTGCGCCCTGCGCCGTTCTAAAGGCGCAGTTCAAATCGCTGGGGCAGGCGTTCGGATCGCGTGCCGACTGCTGCGGCTCGCGGATCGGCGAAAGAGGCGCCACGGCCGCTTTGTCGAAACCCGTGGTGTAGGATGCCGAGGTCAAGGCTGCGGATGCAGCCGCAACGTGCTCGGCCGGGCTCTCGAGACGCCCAGTCCAATCCTGCGGTTTTGGCGCGGGCGGACGGTCCCAAAATGTGGATTTGGGGATGCCGAACGCCAAGATCGCAAGAACGCCGAGCGCCGCGCCAAGCGCGAGTGCGCCGCGTGCGCAACTACCGAATGCGCGAATCTGCAACATTTTCGGCGGCGCGGGCATGGCTCCTCGGACGAGTCTTGTCGAGCAACGTCGGCATCCAACCGCAGCTTTGCGTCAAGACCTTGACGACAGCCGCGCCAAATTGCGCCATCTTCGACATTCAAGCCGGGTCGAATTTGCCGATCCCGCCGTGCGCTGCCGACCAGGCAGCCGGACGGCGCAGGAACTCCTCCACCTCGGCGAGGGTCGCGGCGGGGAAATATTCATCCTGACGCACGACTTCGAGCACGTCCCACCACGTAACGAGATAGTGGAGGGAGACGCCGATTTCCGCCATCAGCGTGCGCGCCTGCGGGAAAACGTCGTAGAAAAAGAACACAAAGGCGTGTTCGCAGGTTTGTCCGGCGGCGCGCAACGCCTCGCAGAAATTGACTTTGCTGCGCCCGTCCGTCGCCAGGTCTTCGACCAGCAAAGTGCGGCCCTTATCGACAATTACTCCTTCGATCTGCGAGTGGCGACCGAAACCCTTGGGTTTCTTGCGGACATATTGCATCGGCAGATTGAGCCGATCGGCGAGCCAGGCGGCAAACGGAATACCGGCGGTCTCGCCGCCGGCGATTACGTCGAGATTGTCTTTGCCGATCTCGGTCGCGATCGTCTCGGCGGCGAGATCGATCAATGTGCTGCGCAATCGCGGGAACGAAATCATCTTGCGGATGTCGGTATAGACCGGGCTTGCCCAGCCGGAGGTGAACACAAAGGGTGTCTCGGCGTTGACCGAGATCGCCGCCGCCTCGAGCAGGATGCGGGCAGTTTGGCGCGCGATGCGCTGTTTTTCCGGCGCGGCTTCGGGCATGATTGGCAGCCAAGGGTAGGCAAGCCACGATTCCCTCGCCTGTGCCGCAAGGGGCGTCAAGCCCGAAGGAAGGGTTTCCCATAGGATCGAGGCACAAGGTGGTGCGACATCCGGCCCGTGTCGATCGTTCCTGGAGGCGCCGCCTATATTCGCTGTCGACACCAGTTTTGGGCGGCGCCAGGAACGGCCAAGTCCGCGATTGAGCCTTTGGAGGCGTTCAAGAGTACGGCGGGCGCGTGGCGCAGAGCTCGCGCCTAGACCGCGGTTTACCTATAACTCTTGGAGGAGGAAGCCGGCATGAACAAGGAAGCCGTCGCTTCGGCGGCATTTGCGAATCAGGCGTCGCCGCAATTCTCCATTCCCGCCGCGCGTTCGCTGCAGGAACGGCCGGCGCGTGTTCTGAAATATGGCGACACGTTCGCTCTTTTCGATCCGAACGGCGACATCGTTTCGATGCCCGGCAGTCCCGAGGGGATATTCTACCATGACACGCGGCATCTTTCGCATTTGCGCCTCTCAATCAGCGGCATGCGGCCGATGTTGCTCAGTTCGGCGATGCGCGACGACAACGCGGCGCTGACTTGCGATTTGACGAATCCCGATCTTTATCGTTCCGAAAACCTCGTTCTGGAGCACGACCTTATCCACCTGCGGCGCGTGAAATTCGTCTGGAAAAGCGCGACGTTCGAGCGGATCGCAGTTCGCAGTTTCAGCGAGAAGCGCGAGCAGATCGTGGTGCAGCTCGAATTTGCGGCCGATTTCGCCGATCTATTCGAAGTTCGCGGTTCGCATCGCGATCGGCACGGCACGTTTCATCCGGCCCAGGTGAAGGCGGATACGGCGAAGATATCCTATACCGGACTCGACGGTCGCCTCAGGGAAACGCTGCTGCGCTTCGCGCCGCAGCCGAGAGAGCTCGATGCCAACAAGGCGATCTTCCAATTCGATCTCAAGCCGCGGGATCGGGCGGTCGTTTTTATCGAGATCCGCTGCGATGCGCGCTCCGCCGGCTTGCCGGCAAGCAAGCAGTTTTTTGCCTCGCTGCGTGAATCGCGCCGCGCCTTGCGCCGTTCCGCGTCGCGCGCCACGGCGATCGCCACCTCCAACGATGTCTTCAACGAAGGAATCCGGCGCGCCATCGCCGATCTCTATATGCTGACGACGGATCTTCCCGAAGGCCCTTATCCGTACGCCGGCATTCCGTGGTTCAGCACCGTCTTCGGACGCGACGCGCTGGTCACGGCGATGCAGACGCTTTGGGCCGATCCGCTCATCACCCGCGGCGTGCTCGGTCATCTCGCCGCGACTCAGGCGACCGTCAAGGACGATTTCGCCGACGCGGAGCCCGGCAAAATTCTTCACGAGGCGCGGCACGGCGAAATGGCCGCGCTGGGCGAGGTGCCGTTCCGGCGCTACTACGGCAGCGTCGATGCAACGCCGTTATTCGTGATGTTGGCCGGCGCCTATCTCGAGCGCACAGCCGACGTCGGCACGCTGCGGCAGCTTTGGCCGAACATCGAGGCGGCGCTGCGGTGGATCGATGTCTACGGCGACCGTGACCGCGACGGTTTCGTCGAATACGGCCGTCGGTCGGAGGAAGGGTTGGTCAATCAAGGCTGGAAAGACAGCAACGATTCGATCTTCCACGCCGACGGTTCTTTGGCGCGCGGCCCGATCGCCCTCGTCGAGGTCCAAGGTTACGTTTTTGCCGCAAAACGCGCCGCAGCCTCGATTGCCCGGCGCCTCGGATTGGCGGATCGCGCCTCAAGCCTCGATCGCGAAGCCGAGGCGTTGCGCCGCCGCTTCGATGCGGCGTTTTGGGATGAACCGCTCGGCACCTATGTTCTGGCGCTCGACGGCGACAAGCGGCCTTGCCGGGTGCGCAGCTCGAACGCCGGCCACGCGCTGTTCACCGGCATCGCCCTGCCGGAGCGCGCCGCGCGCGTGGTGAACGGACTGATGAGCAGCGCATCCTATTCGGGATGGGGAATACGGACCATCGCGACGTCCGAATCCCGCTACAATCCGATGAGCTACCATAACGGCTCGGTCTGGCCGCATGACAATGGGCTGATCGCGCTTGGATTTGCGCGCTACGGGTTCCGCCGGCAAGTGATACAGGTTTTCAAGGGCCTGTTCGACGCGTCGAACTACATCGATTTGCGGCGCTTGCCGGAACTCCTCTGCGGGTTTTCGCGCCTGCGGACGCAGGGGCCGACCTTCTACCCCGTTGCCTGTTCGCCGCAGGCCTGGGCGGCGACCGCGCCTCTCGCCCTGCTTCAGGCGTGTACCGGCCTGCGCTTCGATCCGGAGAACCGACACGTCATCTTCAATCGGCCGGCGCTTCCCGAATTTCTCGGCGAAGTAAAACTGACCGGATTGGCGATCGCCGATGCGAAAATCGACGTGGAACTGCGCCGCACCGGAACCGACGTCGTCGTCAATGTGCTCTCGCGCCAGGGCGACATCTGGGCGACTTCGACGAGCTGACCGTTCAGAAGGTGAGCGCGTAAACCGGCGAGCCGACTACCTCTTCCGGGATCGTCGCGCGCCGACCGCTGATTTCCTTGCGGATGAATTCGCTATAGCGCCCCTCGGCGTTGATGAGTCCGCCAGGTGGGCCATCATGGATAATCTGTCCGCCTTTTAGAACGACGATCCTATCGAAGCTGCGCAACGTCGAGAGACGATGCGCGATGGCGATTACCGTCCTGCCTCCCATGAGCCGCGCCGAAGCCTCGCGAATCGACTCTTCGACCTCGTAGTCAAGCGACGAGGTCGCTTCATCGAGCAAAAGGATAGGGGTGTCCTTCAAAAAGGCGCGGGCAAGCGCAATGCGTTGTCGCTGTCCGCCCGACAGTTTGAAGCCGCGGTCGCCGACGATCGTATCGAACCCGTCCGGAAGCGATTCGATGAATTCGCAATGCGCGGCTACGGCCGCCTTCATCACCGCTTCGTCCGACGCCTCTGGGCGGCTGTAGCGGATATTTTCGATAAGCGAGCGGTGGAAAAGGCAAATGTCTTGCGGCACGACCGCAATCGCGGCGCGCAAACTCTCTTGCGTGATCCGCGAGATGTCTTGGCCATCGAGCAGGATGCGGCCGCCTTGCACATCGTGCAAGCGCTGCAACAGCGCAAACAATGTCGTCTTTCCGGCCCCCGAAGGCCCGACGATGCCGACGCGTTGGCCGGGCTCGATGTATAGATTGAAATTTCTGACGACCACGCGATCGTTGGGATAGGCGAAGGTTACGTCTTTGAAGGTGATACCGAGCCCGCGGCTAACCAGCGGCTTGGCCTTCGGGTGGTCATGCAATTCATGCGCGACGAGCAGCGTGCCCAGTGCTTCCGAAAGCCGCGCCATATGCTGCGTCACGTCGACTACCGCAACCGCCAGATCGCGCGTCGCACTGACCACCGAGAGGCCGAGCGTGCAGACCAGTACCACTTCGCCGGTAGTCGCCGCCCCCTCCTGCCAAAGAACAATCGCCCAGGCGAGCAAGCCGACGATGAGCGCGATTGTGATCGAGGCATGCACGATTCGCAGTTTCTCAAGATAGCGCAAGCTGCGCCGCCGCGCCCCCATCTCGCCCTCGACCGTCGCATTGAATCGACGGCGCTCGTGTTCGAACCCTCCGAAGGCTTTGACGAGCAATACGTTGCCGACGACATCGGCCATTTCGCCATCGACGGCGGCGGCTTTGTTGGCAAAATCGTGGTGCAGCGGCTTGCCGCCGGCGGCGATACGGAACATCGCAACGATCACGATCGATGCGACGACGGCCAAACCCAAGGCCATCAGCGTGCTCACAGTGGCGATCAGCGCGATTGCGGTGAGCGTCGCCACACAGGGCGGCAAGACGTTCCAGATGAACATATTTTCTATGGTGAAAGAGGCGTTCGAAGTCGCCGTGATTCGGCTCGTCAGCATGCCCGGCAGGCGATCGGCAAAATAGCTCGGCGAGTGGCCCATCAAATGATCGAAAAGATCGCGGCGCAGATCGCCGGTCACGTGTACGAACGTACTGCTGGCAATCCAACCCGCTATGCGCCAAAGAACGCCGTCCCCGACGATGAACGTGCAGACAAGTACGAAGGCCGGCCACGGATCTGCGGCGGACGATGTCCCCTTGGAGAGCGCATCGACGAGATATTTGATTCCATATTGGGTGCCGACCGAGAAGCCGACTGCGCCAAGCACGGCGACTAGAATTGCCGCGTGTGCGACGGGCCGGGATCGAACGTAGTTGAGAAGAAACGCGATGGGACGATGCGTGTACTGGCAAAGGTTATCCATAAGGGCCTTCCGTTGCCGAGAACAATCGTAACCAATGCGCGCCCGCGTCGGCGTGCAACCCTGCTGCAAACGCCGCCATCGTTGCGCCAGTTCCACGCGTCGAATCCAAATCCAAAGCGACCGATTTGCGCGAGCGCAGTTTCGCGCCATCGTGACAAACGCGCGGAGCCGATGTTCGGCTCCACCCCTGCGACGCTTTGCGCCGACGCGGTAAACCGCCGCGAACTCGCCGCAATTTTAGCGGCGCGCCGGCGACGACCGCAACGTTCCTGGCGTGTCTTGCCTTCGTCGTAGCGCACCACAGGTATGCTTGGCGGGCATGCAATTGGCAGCCTGCGCTTGTCGATCATGGAGGAATTTTTCCATGCGTATTGCTCAGGTCGCGCCTCTATTCGAAGCCGTTCCGCCGAAGCTCTACGGCGGCACGGAGAGGGTGATTTCATGGTTGACCGAGGAATTGGTTGCGCTCGGCCATGAAGTCACCTTGTTTGCCAGCGGCGACTCGGCGACCTCGGCGAAACTGGAAGCGATGTGGCCGACGGCGCTACGCCTCGATGGTTCGGTCCGCGAACCAGGAGCGCTTCACAGCGCGATGCTCGAACGGGTATTCCGCCGCGCGGCGGAATACGATCTCATCCATTTTCACCTGGATTATTATCCCTTCTCTCTTTTTTCGCGGCAAGGCACCGCATTCCTCACGACGTTGCATGGCCGCCTCGATTTGCCCGAGCTTCAGCCCGTCTTCAGCGCGTTTCCGGGTCTTCCGCTGGTGTCAATTTCCGATGCGCAACGCCGCCCGGCGCCGTATGTCCGCTGGATTCGGACGATTCATCACGGCATGCCAAAAAATTTGCTGACGCCGCGCCCCGTCGAGCCGAGCTATCTCGCTTTCCTCGGCCGCGTTTCCCCGGAAAAGAGAGTCGACCGGGCGATCAATATCGCCACGCGCTGCGGCCTGCCGCTGAAGATCGCCGCCAAAATCGACGACGTCGATCACGACTATTTCGAGGCGGACATTCGCCAGCATCTGGCACGCGACGACATAGAATATATCGGCGAGATCGATGATGCGAGGAAATCCGAGTTCCTCAGCGGCGCCTACGCCTTGATCGTGCCTATCGACTGGCCCGAACCGTTCGGCCTGGTGATGATCGAAGCCATGGCCTGTGGAACGCCGGTGATCGCATTCAATCGCGGCTCGGTCTCGGAAGTGGTGGAAGACGGCGTGACCGGATTTATCGTCGAGGACGAGACAAGCGCGATCAGCGCGGTCCGCCGCCTGTCGCAATTGTCACGGTCGCGCGTTCGTCAGCGCTTCGAGGAACGGTTCACCGCGACGCGCATGGCGCGCGATTACCTCGAAGTCTACGGCGGCCTGATGAAGACGGCGGCGCCGCGGCCGCGTTTGGTCTCCTCCTAATCTACGTCACGGTGCGACTGGCGCGCGATCCGGACGTGTCTCCGGCATCGCGACGAGGGTGAAGAGGAGCGCGCAGGTTGCGACCATTCCAAGACCTAGGAACGCCGCGTGGCTTCCATAATGGTCGCTTATGTAGCCGGCAAACGTGGTGCTGATCGAGGCGCCGACGCCAACGCCGGTGCCGATGATTCCTTGCGTCAGATTATAATGGCCGGTGTTGCGCGCCAGATCGGCGGCGATGAGCGGCACAAGAACGCCGAGCGCCGCCGCTGAAATTCCATCGAGCACCTGAACGAAAACGATGAGATACGGGTCCGGAATGTCGGCGAAGAGTAGGCAACGCAGCGGAAGCGCCGCAAAGCCGAGAAGCAGCAAAGGACGACGCCCCCACCGCTCGGCTTGCCGGCCGATCCAGGGCGAACAGAGCGCGACGACGAGTTGCGGCACGATGATACAAGCGGCGATGAGGATTTCCGCCCAGTTCGCCGAGCGCATGGTCATAACGCTGCCCATCAAAGGAAGCATGGCGGCGTTCGCAAATTGGAATAGGGCGGTCGCTCCGGCAAACGCGATGAGTGGCCAATTGGTCAACAAACGGCGCAATCCCGGACCGAACTCGTCGTGCGGGGCGACGCCGCTGTGGGCGCGTACCGGATCAATTTCGGCGGCGCGGATGTTGGAGAGCGCGATCAGCGTCGGGATCAACAAAGCGGCGGTCACGAAGAATACCGCGCGCGAAGAAAAGAGATAACCGCATGCGCCCATGCCGGCAGCGGCGACTCCGGTACCCAGCGACGCAAACCGCGCGTTGCGGCCGAGCCTGGGGCCGATCGCGTGATAGCCGACGAGTCCGAGACTAATGGCTGCGATGGCTGGATTGAGGACGCAATTCGCCGCGGCGCTCAAGACGCTTGCAAACAACACGAACGGGAAAAGCGGCCAAAGCGCCATCATCAGGGCGCTCGCCCCGATGCCGATCGCCGCCACCATTGCGGCGTTTCGCTCGGAGCGCACCGCATCGACCACGGCGCCGCCCGGCACCCGGCCGATGAGCCCGATGATTCCCGCGACGCTCAGCACCAGGCCGATGTCGCCCTGCGTCCATTTCTCCGCCGTGAGATAAACCGAAACGAACGGGCCGAAACCGGTCTGGACATCGGCGAGGCAGAAGACGAACCAGTCGAGGCCAAGCAGGCTGCGGCGCGAGGGACGTACACACATTTTGTCCGCCGTCACCTGGTCTTGCTCGGCCGGGACGCATTCGACGACGACGGCCGCTTTGTCGGGCGCGCAGGTGCGTGCACTCGCCATTCTGCTTCGATCTATTTGGAGGGAGCCGTCTCTGGCGGCACGGCGGATGCATTGGCCGGCGCCGCGCTTGGCTTCGTCGACGCGCCAAGCACGACGATCGGCTCGCCCTGTTTGTATTCCGGCGCCACCCGCACTTGGTCGCGGGTGAGCGACAGAACGATGTGGTCGGAATCTCCATCCGGGGCGAATCGGATGGCTCGCCAATCGACGGCAATCTTTCGGGTTCCGACCCCGAGAAAACCGCCGAAATCGATGATCGCGGCGCGCACCTGCCCGGTATGGTCGACGAGGACGTCGACGATCTTGCCCATGTCCTCGCCCTTCGGGCTGTAGATTTCCCGACCGAGAATGCCTTCGACATCCTTGTCGTCGAGTACGGTTGCCGGCGTCGCTCCTTGTGCGGCCGGCGTAGCGGGCGCTGCTTGCGCGGGTGGCTGTTTCAATTCGGGCTTCGATTGGGTCGGCGCCGAGGTTTGCGCCGAGGCGGCCAGCGCGCCGGCCGGCAAAACAATTGCCAGCATTGCCAGATATCGAACGGCGATGCTGAGCTTGGCGGTGCGGCCGTGCATATGTCTCCTCGGCAAATTCGCTGCGCTTTAGAAGGCCAAACGTGTCAAAACTACAGACGGCCGGCGACCGCGTCGAATGAATTGTTCCCGGGAAAACGTCGCGCTTGCGTTGGGCCTATCGAAAGGCTTGCGCCGACCGCCGTCTGTGGCCTAGATGGCGTGAGCTTAGCCCGGACGGGGTGCATGATGGGTGGTCTTGGCGCACAGAGCACGCTGCCGGCGTGGTTGCCGCTTTCGGTGCTTACCTGGATCACGATCATGGCCGTGTATCACGGCTTTGGGATCGTGTTTGAAGTCTGCGACCGCACCGGCTGGCTCGGCAGAGCCAAGGTTCGCAGGGTAGATCGGCTCGGCTATTTCGAGCTTCTGCCGAGAGTTGTGATCAATCAAATTGTGGTGCTTTTGCCCTGCATGGTGGCCGTGCAGTGGGCGGGGCTTGCCTACGTA